>DIFQ01000124.1 GCA_002419215.1 Syntrophaceae bacterium UBA5744 | reverse complement strand
CGAGACGGCGGCCCGCGTGGCGGCAGGCGCCGTCGCCCGCAAGCTCCTCACCCGGGAGGGAATTGACGTCATCGGCTTCACGGTGGAAGTGGGCGGCATCTCCATCGAACGTTTTTCACGAGGCGACATAAGCGGGAACAGGTTGCTGTGTCCCGATCACGAGGCGGCAACGAGGATGGAGCAGAGACTGGAGGAGGCGAGGAGCGAGGGCGACAGCCTCGGCGGCATTGTGGAGGTCCGCGTCACGGGCTGCCCTGCGGGGCTGGGAGAGCCTGTCTTCGACAAGATCGACGCCGACCTCGCCCGTGCCCTCATGAGCATCGGGACGGTGAAGGGCGTCGAGATCGGCGCCGGTTTTCGTGCGGCGAGAATGAAGGGGTCCGAGAGCAACGATCCCATCGATCCCGCCGGGTTCCGATCCAACCACGCAGGGGGGGTCCTCGCGGGAATCACAACGGGGCAGGATCTCGTGATCCGTGCGGCCTGCAAGCCCATCGCCTCCATCGCCCTGGAACAGCAGACCATCGATGTACAGGGAAACCCGAGGAGGATCGCGGTGCGGGGAAGGCACGACGTCTGCGTCATCCCTCGCATCATCCCCGTCTGCGAGGCCGTGGTCTGCCTGGTCCTTGCGGATCACCTTCTGAGGCAGAGAGCCTGTAAATAAATTCTATTCCATAAACCCCTCTCCCCCCGAGGGAGAGGGCCTGGGTGAGGGGGACTGCCTTGCAAGCCACAGATAAGTTTCCCATCGGCATCATCGGGGGCACAGGCGGCATGGGCCGCTGGTTTGGCGCATTCTTCGAGCAGGCGGGCTATCCCGTCCACGTGTCGGGGCATGCAAGCGGCCCCCGCCCTGCAGAGATGGCGGCGGCCTGCCCCGTCGTCATCGTGAGCGTGCCCATAGGGGTGACTCAAGCCGTCATCCGGGAGGTGGGGCCTCACATGAAGACAGGCACCCTCCTCATGGATCTCACCTCCCTGAAGGCGGGGCCCGTGCGGGCCATGCTGGAAGCATCGGCCTCGGAGGTCATCGGCCTCCACCCGCTGTTCGGTCCGGGAGTGACGTCCCTGGAAGGGCAGAATATCGCGCTCTGCCCGGCAAGGGCCGCCGGTTGGCTCCCGTGGGTACGGGACACCTTCGGGAAAAAAGGCGCAACTCTCATCGAAACGACTCCGGAGCGTCACGACGAGATCATGGCCGTCGTCCAGGCGCTCAATCATCTGAACACCCTCATCCTGGGGCTGTCGATCCGTGAAGCCGGCATTGCGCGTGAGGAACTGGAGCATTTTTCGACCCCCCTTTTCCGGGCAAGGCTCGCAGCCGTTGAAAATCTCTTCTCGCACCCGCAGCTCTATGCGGAGATCATTGCGGGGAACCCCCACGTATCCCGAATCCTGGACCTCCACGAAAAGGCGTTCAACACCGTGAAACCGCTCATCGATCAGCGGGGCGCGAAGGCGCTGGAGGAGCGGATCAGGCAGGAAAACAGGAAGGGCTGAGGGGAGCCGGATTTATCTTGACAGGGTTTTGCTCCACCTTTATCCTACCCATGAACTGACCTTTCCTGTACGCCTTTTCCGAAACACCTGAATGCTCCTGATATCCGAGCCGGCAGTACTCCAGAAATTCCATTGGATGTCTCGCCGTGGCAACCGCTCACGGCGATCGAACCATAAACCACGAAGAAGGAGGTCGTGTGATGAAGAAGTGGACAGGTTATGCGCTTTGCGGATTCGTCGCTTTCCTGCTGCTCTTTGTTCCCGCAGGGAATGCTGCTGCGGCCGGAACCGGCGGTTATGTGGGGATCTTTGGCGGTTATACCATGCCCGATGACCTGGAGGTGTCCGGGGGGTCGGCCGGATCCGGGGATCTCAGCCTCGATGAAGGGTACGTCGCGGGCTTGAAGGGAGGCTATATCCCCCCCCAGATGCAGTATATCGCCGTGGAGTTCGAGTATTTCTACACGTCGAACGATTTCGAAAGCCAGACGGTGGGCGGCTCCAGTATCAACGACGGTGACATCACGACAAACAACTTTTTCCTGAATCTGCTTCTGCGATATCCCGTCAACTGGTTCCAGCCTTATGTCGGCCTGGGGATCGGCTGGTCCTGGGGCGAAACATCCGGTTCGGGCACGGGGTCCCTCTCCCGGATCCTCAACCAGGAGGAGAATGACTTCGCATGGCAGTTCCTCATCGGGGCCGATTTTGTGTTCCATCCCCAATGGGCCATCGATGTGGGCTATCGCTACGTCCAGTGTTCGTACGGCTTCGACAACGGCGACGGGGACCTCACCAACCACATGATCACGGTGGGGCTGAAGTATCGCTTCTAGCCCCCGGGGATGTTTGTGTTTCCAGCGGGTCAGTGAACGGGGCGGCGCCGCCAGGGAGCCGCCCCGCCGCTTTCCCGGGGCAAGGCAGAAAGGGTCCGGCGGGCTTGCGGGGTCGTACCCGTTGGAGCGGCCGGACGCTGCGGGAGGCAAAGGGACAGGAATCATGCAACGGGGAAATCCATGTTGCCACATCTTGCGCAGGACGCGTTTCGGGCCCGCCGTCATCCTGTGGGAAGCCCGGTCTGACAGGCCCACGGTTCGGCAGATCCTGATCTCGAGACCGGGGCAGCCGGCGGAAATCAGCCTGAAGGCGCAATTCCCGGATTCGGTTCCGTCCTCCTGCGGACTCATCGACGATCTGGCAGGGCGGATTGCGGCGTTCCTCGAAGGGGCCGATGTCCGATTTGCGCTCGAGCATGTGCAACTGGACCTCTGCCCCCCCTTTCAGCACAAGGTCCTTCTTGCCGAATATGCGATTCCCCGGGGCCAGGTCAGCACGTACCGCAGGATGGCTGCTCACCTGGGTGTTCCCGGGGGAGCCCGCGCCGTGGGCAACGCCCTGGCGACAAATCCGTTTCCGATCGTGATCCCCTGCCACCGGGCGATCCGTTCCGACGGGACGCTCGGCGGATACCAGGGCGGCCTCGCCATGAAGAGAGTCCTTCTGGAACAGGAGGGGGTGGTCATCGACGAGCGGGGCAGGGTAAGGTCGCCGAAGCTCTACTATTAAGAAAAAATCTTTCATCGACTCCGTTCTTCCGCTCTTCATCGCTTCCTGACTTCCATCTTTTCGTTGACAGGCGGCGGAAAGCTTGCTATAAATGCAAAGGCTTGGAGAAAGATTAATGTTCAGCGCGATCCTTTCGAAAAACAGCTGGTGGTGGCGCAACTTCATAGGAGGGGTTTGCCTGCTGCCATAAGAACATCAATTGACTGATCAAGGCCGTGGGGGACCCCGAAGGTGCTCCACGGCTTTTTTGTTTTAAACGCCAAGCAAAAACCAGAGGCCGTGCTCAGGAGCACGGCCTTTTTGTTTCATTCACTGGCCACCGGTCACGGGTCACCGGTCACTGAGACCGACAGCCGGCTCGATCCTGCAAGAGGGCGACATCCGGCAGACTGAGGGAAACGAGGCAGAAGAGAACATGTTCAGACCGTCTTTTGAGGAATTCAAGGAACTTTCCAAGCGCGGCAATCTCATCCCTGTATACCGGGAGATCCTCGCCGATGAGGAGACGCCGGTGACGGCCCTCCTGAAGATCCGCAAGCGTCCCTACGCCTTCCTGCTGGAGAGCGTCGAGGGCGGCGAGAAGTGGGGCCGCTACACCTTCCTGGGCGCCGACCCCCTGGCTGTCGTCCGCGTGAAGCCCGAGGAGGTGCAGGTCCGCAGCAACGGGAACCTCATGCGACTCCCGCACGGGGGCGATCCCCTGGCGGTCCTGAAGGAACTTCTCGCCCGTTACCGGCCTGTCACCGTGGACGGGCTTCCCCGCTTCAGCGGCGGCGCAGTGGGATTCTTCTCCTATGACATGGTCCGCTACTTCGAGAAACGGCTGGCGAAGAGCCCCCGTGCGGAAAAGGATGTCGACGACGCCGTGTTCATGGTCACGGACACGCTGATCATCTTCGACAATGTTCGCCACACGATCAAGGTGGTGGCCTCGGCCCGGTGCGACGAGGGGCAGGGTTGCCTCGAAGGGGCCTATGCGGAAGCGACGGCGAAGATCGACGGCATGATTGCACAGCTCCAGCAACCCATCAAACCGCTGCTGCTGAGAAGCGGGGATTTCCGCAAAGACGTCGAGTTCACATCCAACATGACGCGCGAGGCCTTTCAGGAGATGATCCGCCGGGCGAAGGAATACATCGGTGCGGGCGACATCATCCAGACCGTCCTTTCGCAGCGCTTCTCGGCGAAAAATCCCCTCGACCCCGTGGATCTCTATCGGGCGCTTCGCTTCGTCAACCCCTCGCCTTACCTCTTCTTCCTGAAGATGGAGGATGTCCACCTCATCGGGTCCTCGCCGGAGGTCATGGTCCGCGTCGAGGACGGCTTTGCGGAGCTGCGGCCCATCGCGGGGACAAGAAGGCGGGGGAAGACGGAGCAGGAGGACCGGGTAATGGCAGACGAACTTCTCGAGGACCCCAAGGAGCGGGCCGAGCATGTCATGCTCGTCGACCTGGGGAGAAACGACCTGGGAAGGATCGCGGCAATCGGGAGCGTCCAGGTCAACCAGTACATGATCGTCGAGCGCTACTCGCATGTCATGCACCTGGTCTCGAATGTCCGGGCCCGGCTTGCCGAGGGAAAGGACTGCTTCGACGTGATGCGGGCCTCCTTTCCGGCAGGGACGCTGACGGGGGCGCCCAAGGTCCGCGCCATGGAGATCATCGGCGAGCTGGAACCGGAGCGCCGCGGCCCGTACGGGGGCGCCGTGGGATATCTCAGCTTCACGGGGAACATGGACTTCTGCATCACGATCCGGACGATGGTCCTCCAGGACGGGAAGCTCTCGATCCAGGCCGGCGCCGGCATCGTGGCCGACTCGGACCCTGCGACCGAGTACGAGGAGACGCTCAACAAGGCCGCCGGGATGATGAAAGCCGTGAGGCTGGCAGCGAGGGGCTTTGAATTGTCGGATGATTAAATCCGGTGTCATCGCGAGGCGCGAAGCGCCGCGGCGATCCCGACTTGAGACTGTTTCGCGGTGCACCTAGGCGGCAGCCCTACCCCAGGTTAAAAGATGTAGGGGCCGTTCCCCGAACGGCCCGGTAAGCCCGATCGGGGATCGGGCCCTACGGACTGGAAGCAATTTTTTCCAACGATCGCTCTGAACGAAGTCGGGGTCCGGGGCTCGCAATGACAGACGAGGAGAAAAACGATGTACCTCATGATCGACAACTACGATTCCTTTACCTACAACCTGGTCCAGTACCTGGGCCAGCTGGGCTGCGACGTGGCCGTACACCGCAACGACGAGATCACCGTCGAGGAGATCGAGGCCATGGCGCCCGAGGCGATCTTTCTGTCACCGGGCCCCTGCACTCCAAAGGAGGCGGGGGTTACCGTCGAGGTGATCCGGCGGTTCCATGAGCGGATCCCCATCATGGGCATCTGCCTGGGGCACCAGGCCATCGGCTATGCCTTCGGCGCCGAGGTCGTCCGCGCGGACAGGCTCATGCACGGCAAGACCTCGCCCGTCTTCAACGACGGCCGGACGATTTTCAAAGGCCTGCCCAACCCGCTCACGGCGGGGCGCTATCACTCCCTGCTGGTGCAGAGGGACACGCTCCCGCCCTTCCTGGAGGTGAGCGCGGAAACGGAGGAAGGCGAGGTCATGGGGCTTCGCCACCGCCACTTCCCCCTGGAGGGGGTCCAGTTCCACCCCGAGTCGGTCCTCACGCCGAACGGGAAACGAATACTGAGAAACTTCCTGGAGATGGTCTCCGGGAACGGGAAAGGAGCATAGCATCATGATACGGGAAGCATTGGCCAAGGTCGTCCAGGCAATCGACCTGCAGGAAGCGGAAATGACGGAGACCATGACGGAGATCATGGAGGGGAAGGCCACACCCGCCCAGATCGGGGCGTTCATCACGGCCCTGCGCATGAAAGGGGAAACCATCGCCGAGGTCACCGGCGCCGCCCGGGTCATGCGCCTCAAGGCCACACGCATCGACGCCCGCTCTCCCGTCATCGTGGATACCTGCGGCACCGGCGGCGACGGCCGCAATACGTTCAACATTTCGACGACGGCGGCCTTCGTCGTTGCTGCTGCGGGTCTCACGGTGGCCAAGCACGGCAACCGCGCCGTTTCCAGCAGCTGCGGGAGCGCCGATGTGCTCGAGGCCATCGGGGTCAATATCGACGCGCCGCCCGAGATCGTCGAGGAGTGCGTCCAGCAGGTGGGCATCGGGTTCCTCTTCGCGCCGAAGCTCCACGGGACCATGAAGTATGCCATCGGGCCCCGCCGTGAGATCGGCCTGCGCACGATCTTCAACATGCTGGGGCCTCTCACCAATCCCGCTTCTGCAACCGCCCAGCTCATCGGCGTCTACAACCCAAAGCTCACGGAGATGTTCGCCGGGGTGCTGAAGAACCTGGGCACGAAACGGGCCTTCATCGTCCATGGGTCCGACGGCCTCGATGAGGCCACCGTAACGGGACAGACCCGGGTCTCGGAGCTGAAGGACGGGATCGTCACGACCTACAACATCGACCCCGTCGACTACTTCGGCAAAACCTACGGCGGTGAGGCGCTCACCGGAGGTGATGCCACGAAAAACGCAGAGATCACCAAGGCCATTCTCGCCGGTGAGGATGGGGCACGGCGCAAGATCGTCGTCCTGAACGCAGCCCTGGCCATTGTCGCCGGCGGGAAGGCCCGGACGATCCCCGAGGGGATCAAGGTAGCCGAGGAATGCATCGACAGCGGCGCCGCGATCAAAAAGCTCCAGGCCCTCATTGAGATGAGCCGAAGCTAGAGGCAATATCCCCGCAGGGGATATTCACCCTGCAGGCTCCCTCTCCCTTGAGGGGAGAGGGTCGGGGTGAGGGCGAAAAGCAGGGTACAGGGTACAGGAAAATGGGATTCTGGATTCCGGATACCCGATTCCGGCCGCGGAGCGGCACAATACCCGAGACCCTTAGACCAGATAGACCAAGTGGACCAGCATGATTCTTCAGAAAATCGTCCAGAGTAAACGCGAAGAATTGATGAAGCAGAAGGAGATCCTGCCTCTCGGGGAGCTGAGGCAGATGCTTACCGACCAGCCGCCGACCCTTGATTTCGGCGGGGCAATCCGGAACCGGGGTTGCGCGGTGATCGCCGAGGTCAAGCGAAGCTCTCCATCGAAGGGCAGGATCCGCGAAGACTTCGACCCTGTTGAGATTGCCGGCATCTACAAAGAAAACGGCGCTGCAGCCATCTCGGTCCTGACGGAGCGGAGGTTTTTCGAAGGCCATGCCGCTTATGTCCCTCAAATCAAAAGGTCCGTGAGGCTGCCGCTGCTGAGAAAAGACTTCATCATCGATTCATATCAGATCAGCGAGACCCGGGTCCTCGGCGCGGATGCGCTGCTTCTCATCGCGAGAATCCTGGAGCAGGGGCAATTGAGGGAATTCCTCGGTCTCGCATCGGAGCTGGGCCTCGCGGCCCTCGTAGAGGTCCACGACGAGACCGATCTGGAAAAGGCCATTTCCTCGGGAGCGGGAATTGTGGGGATCAACAACCGCGACCTGGAGACCTTCCGGACGGACCTCGAGACGAGCATCCGGCTCGCCCGCAGAATTCCGAAGGGTGTCACGGTGGTGAGTGAGAGCGGGATCAGCAACCGAGGTGACATCGAGAGTCTCATGGAGGAGGGGATTCACGCCTTTCTGATCGGCGAGAGCCTGATGAGGGAAAAAGATGTGGGGAAGAAGCTGAGGGAGTTGCTCGGCAGGGACTAGGGTATAGGGTATAGGGTATAGGGTATAGGGTATAGGGTGCGAAGGTACTAAGGAAATTTTTCTAAACGAAATCTGCTTCCTTCCCGAGACCCTAGACCCGATACCCGAGACCCTCTTGTCGAGACCAAACAGACCAAATAGACCGGATAGACGAAAATGGTTCAGATCAAGATCTGCGGGATCACGAATGTCGAGGATGCCCTGGCGGCCTCATCGGCCGGGGCCGATGCCCTTGGCTTCGTGTTCCACCCCGCCAGCCCCCGCTATGTGACGCCGGGGAAGGCAAGGGAAATCATCGCGGCACTGCCTCCATCCGCATGTGCGGTCGGAGTCTTCGTGAACCTTGCCGCCGTGGAGGTGCTGCAGATCGCTGAGCTCTGCGGCCTCGACTTCATTCAGCTCCACGGCGCGGAGTCGCAGGACTATTGCCGGCATCTCCCTCGCGAAAGGCTGATCAAGGCCCTGTCATTCCGGAGCGAAGAGGAGTTTGCCGCGATGGCCGGCTACCCGGTGCGGGCCTTTCTCGTCGATGCCCACGACCCGGTCCGTTTCGGCGGTACGGGGAAGACGTGCGACTGGAACCTTGCGGGCAAAGCGGCCGCCCGTCACCCCCTCATCCTTGCCGGGGGGCTGAACGAGGGGAACATCGTTGCGGCCCTGGAAGCCGTGCATCCCGTGGCCGCGGATATCAGCAGCGGCGTCGAGGCCGCTCCGGGGAAAAAAGATCATGAAAAGATACGGTTGGTCATTGCTGCTGTGAAAAAATACAATCTCTCGGCGACTTCAGATGCGAGGGGGGCTGTCTTCAGGAAAGTAAGGTAGGGAGATCATTCACCCTCACCCCGACCCTCTCCCGGAAGGGGAAGGAGTTGTTCCCCCTCCTCCACTTCCTCCTCCCACCAGGGGAGGAGAACAGAGGAAAAAGTCTATCATAGGGAGAGGGAGCCAATAGGGAGTCCTGCGGAAGGATTAAAAGGAGACAAGACGTGAAGATGCCATCGCTGCCCGACAGGAAGGGGCATTTCGGGATTTTCGGAGGCCGCTACGTGGCCGAGACCATCATGCCGGCGCTTACGGAACTCGAGGCCGCCTACCGGGCTGGCCGGAAGGACAAGGCCTTCCGTGACGAGTTCCACGATTACCTCCGGCAATACTCCGGGAGGGAAACGCCGCTGTACCTGGCGCGAAACCTCACGGAAAAACTCGGCGGCGCGAAGATCTACCTGAAGCGCGAGGACCTCAACCACACGGGTTCCCACAAGATCAACAACACCCTCGGCCAGGCCCTGCTCGCAAGGCGCATGGGAAAGCGGCGCGTCATCGCCGAGACGGGCGCCGGCCAGCACGGGGTGGCCACGGCCACCGTGGCCGCTCTCTTCGGGATGGAGTGCCGCGTCTTCATGGGCGAGGAGGACATTCGCCGCCAGGCCCCCAACGTGCTGCGGATGAAGATCCTCGGCGCCGAGGTGGTCCCCGTCACCGCCGGGTCGGCCACCCTCAAGGACGCCATGAACGAGGCCATGCGTCACTGGGTGACCCATGTCCGCGACACCTTCTACATCATCGGCTCCGTCGCGGGCCCTCACCCCTACCCGATGATGGTCCGGGACTTCCAGAGCGTCATCGGCCGCGAAACGAGGCGGCAGATCCTGAAACAGGAGGGGCGCCTGCCGGACTGCATCATCGCTTGCGTGGGCGGCGGGAGTAACGCCATGGGGATCTTCTATCCCTTCCGCAACGACGGGGACGTGCGGCTGATCGGCGTCGAGGCGGCCGGTCTCGGGATCGCCACGGGAAAGCACTCGGCCTCCATCTCGGCCGGCAGCGTCGGCGTGCTTCACGGCAGCAAGTCTTACCTGTTGCAGGACGACGGCGGGCAGATCCACGAGGCCCACTCGGTGGCGGCGGGGCTCGACTACCCCGGCGTGGGGCCCGAGCACAGCTATTTCAAGAAGACGGGGCGCGCCGACTACGTCTCCGTCGAGGACGGTGAGGCCCTGGCGGCTTTCCGCACGCTTTGCACCATGGAAGGGATCATCCCTGCCATGGAGAGCTCCCACGCGATCGCGTATGCCATGAAGCTTGCGCCCACGCTCGAGAAGGACCGGATCATCGTCATCAACCTCTCGGGGCGGGGGGACAAGGATGCGGGGATTATTGCAGAATCGACGGGAGGTGCCGCTGATGGGACGCATTGAAAAGACGTTTGCCGCACTGAAGAGAAAGGGAGAAAAGGCCCTCGTGGCCTACATCACGGCCGGCTACCCCGACCTCGAGACCACGCGGGCGCTGATCCCGGCCCTGGAGAAGGCCGGAGTGGACATCCTGGAGGTGGGGGTCCCCTTCTCGGACCCCACGGCCGACGGGCCTGTCATCCAGGCCGCCTCCCAGGCGGCTCTGAAAAACGGAACGACACTTTCACGCGTGCTCGATCTCATCGCCGGGCTTCGAGGCACCGTGGGGATCCCCCTGGTGCTCTTCAGCTACTACAACCCGATCTTCTCCATGGGAAGCACAGCCTTCGCAAGGAGGGCAGCCGAAGCCGGTGTGGACGGTGTCCTCGTGGTGGACCTCCCCGCCGAGGAGTCTGCAGAGCTGAGGCGCGAGACGGACCCGGCGGGCATCGAATTCATTTCTCTCGTGGCGCCCACGACGGGCGGAGAACGGGTCGGGAAGGTCGTGAAGGCCTCCTCGGGGTTCATCTACTATATCTCCGTGACAGGGGTCACGGGCACGAGGGGACCGGAGTTGGACGAAACCCGCAAGAGCGTCGACGTGATCCGCTCGATGACAAGACTTCCCGTCGTGGTCGGCTTCGGCGTCTCCACCCCCGAACAGGCCCGCCAGATCGGCAGCGCAGCCGACGGCGTCGTCGTCGGGAGCGCCTTCGTGAAGCTCATCGGCGAAAAGACCGGCAGCCCCGATCTGGTCAGCGACCTGGAGACCTATGCTGCCACCCTCAAGGCGGCCCTTCGGCGGGTCGAGACAACTTGAAGAAAATTAAAGGTAGCCACCAAAATTACAGCTTCATACAGGAGGGCAACTAAGCTTGGTGACGACCGCACATATGCAAAGCTGGAAGGGTTGGCAGCGTTCAGCAGCATCGAGTCGCCGATTCGGATATGTCCCGTCACAAACCATTAACGCGACAAATGAATAATATTCTCTTTGATAGCCAGTTGTATGGCCTGGGATCGACTCGAAACGTTGAGCTTTCTGTAAACATTTTTTAGATGGGTTTTTATCGTATCGAGGGAAAGGTTTACCATGTCCGAGATCTCTTTATTTGACATGCCTTTAATTACGCATTCAAGGATTTGAAGTTCTCTCTGCGACAGGTCAGGTCTTTCTTCGTATTTACCCGACCTGAACATGTTTTCTCTCACCCGTCGGATCACGTTGGACGTAACGCAGGGATCCATATAGGATTTTCCTTGCAGGATGTTCCGAATAATATTCATAAGATCATTTTTCTTCACATCTTTGAGCACATACCCGTCAGCACCAATTTTTATGGATTGCATGACAAATTCTTCGTCATCGTAATTTGTGAGCAGGATCACCTTGATTTCAGGGCATCTGTGCTTGATCAATCGAGTGGCTTCTATGCCGCTTATGCCGGGCATTTTTAAATCCATCAATACGACGTCATATTTAGATGTTTCTATCATTTCCACGGCATCCATACCGGAAGCCGACTCGTTTACATACTCAACATCACTTTCCAACTCTAAAAGCGCCTTAAGTCCTTCTCGAACAATCGCGTGGTCGTCAACGATTAATATTCTTATATGAGAGAGCATTGTGCCGTCTCCTGCAAGGGTATTCTCACTGAAATGGAGCATCCTTCTCCAGGCCCAGAGGAGATCATGATGCGTCCTCCAATGTCTTCCACTCGTTCCTTCATGATACGAAGACCCAGCCCACCTTCTTCACCAGGATCTCTTCTGCCTTTTGTGTTGAAACCTTTTCCATTGTCTTTTACGCTGATTGATATTTCATCGAAGTTTTCGAGCCGCATCGACACCTGAACTTTAGTCGCGCCGGAGTGTTTCCTAATATTATTCAATGCCTCTTGCACTATTCTGAAGATACTGATTTCCTGATATTGTCCAATCGAGAAATCTTCTGGATACGAGAATTTGACATCAATCAGTGAATCTTTATAAAAATCATTGATCAGACTTTTTAAGGCCGCTGTTAGTCCAACACCGTCTAATACCTGTGGCCTTAAAGCTTTAATCAGCTGGCGCGACTGACGGATGGCGAGACCTATGTTGACTACAAGATTATTAAGTTCCTCTTCCAGCTTTTCAGGATACTTGTCTATGATTTCCTGGCAGAACTGCGCTTTGTACCCGATGCCTGTCAGTGACTGCGTCACCGTGTCATGAATCTCTGCAGCGATTTTTTTTCTCTCCTCTTCCTGGATAGATATCAACCGGCCAGCCAGTTCCCTCAATTCCTTCTGCTGATCGGCAATTTCTGCGGTCATTCTGCAGTTGGAGATAATGGCCCCTGTGAGAAATCCGAATTGCCCGAGAAGATAGGCTTGCATTGGTGTAACGTTGAATTGCCTTTCGCCGTCGTTCAAGAGTAATATTCCCACCAAGCGGTTATCGCTTCCTGTGATCGGAGCATAGATTTCAATGACACGCTTCGCCTCAAAAGAATTATTGAGCGGTACTAATATGTCGGGCGATTCACGCGCGACAATATTCTTCTCTTTCTTGATCAACTCGAGGATATGGGACATGTAAGGAAGACAAGAGTGAACGCGCTCTACGGAGTGATTCGCAAGCATTTTGGATGAAACATTGATATTGTCAATGATCAACAATTTCGCTCGCAGGCCAAATATATCTTTTATACATTCTATCGCAAGATCGTAAACCGTAATCTCATCAAAGACGGATACGGTTTCAGCCGCATATCGCTGGAGCCGATAGATTCTGTCTGTGTTGACTTTGATGACGTCGTTTGCGGACTTGTTGAATCCGACTGAAATCATGTAATTCGAGGCGGCGCAAAGCTGATAGATATAAAACGTGTCATTGAAGTTTATGTGATTGCCGGCCTCGCTTTCCTTGCGGTTATACTCCTTGATGCATTGCCATACGGCTTGACCGAAGGCGCGCACGAAACCGACGACATCCTCCAATGCGTAACCCTGAACAGCTCTAGCGCCTCCGAGCTTTTCCTGATCGTCAAAAAATCCATCGACTGACCCTGACAGACATTCTCCGAAAAGCTCTATATAGGTATTTACCCTTTCCCTTCCCTCCTCTTGATTAAGGGCAAATTCATGGTATCGGTCTGTGATATTATTATCGGACATAAAATATTCCATAAGTAGCTCATGAAGCCGATTCCTGTAGTTCTCATAAAAAAACTTGAGTTTATTCGTATCGCAATCCTTGATGATCTCTTCCAGTTTATCGGGGTACATCGTCATAAATGCCTCACAGAAAAGAAAATACGATGTAGAGCTGCATCGGGCAAGTCACCGCCGACCTATAAGTATATATCACGGTAAACTCATTTTTCAAATAAATCGCTATTCACCCGAATGGGTGAAAGATCCCATTCATTCTGGTGAATTGCTCCCGACATTCGCGATACCGCTCTTTGTCGAGTCAATTTGCCGATTGTCCCGAGGAACTTCTCTGCACTCCGAGTCGACAATGAGGTGCACGAATCATGAATAAACCTTTAGAGTATTCAGGGAGATAGGAAGCGCAATGCCATTTTAACACGATGATGATAGATAACACAGGTTTTAGGCCCGGCCAAGTCCTGGATGAATAGGCAGTGCGATGACGATCAACACCTCCGTAGCAGTTTCACGGTAACCTTTCAAATCACACTTCAGCAAGGTATCGCTCATCCTTTTATTTAATGAATATCACCAGTACGGGTAATTGATTTCTGCCTTGCCTTCAGCTATTTGAACACCGACACAGAGGAACAAAATTCACGAGAATATCGTTAAGGGAGGCGAATATGCTCATCACATCGGAAGCCTGGGTAGAACGACAACTCAGGATGAAGAAGAACATTTACATGGGAGGGCAACTGGTGGGGAGGGATCATCCACTGATCGTTCCGGGCAGGAACGTGATCGCCATGACGTACGATATGGCCCAGGATCCCAAATATAAGGGAATCTGTACGACAACATCCCATCTCGACGGCAGCGAGATCAACCGCTGGTGCAATCTTCACATGTCCGTTGAGGATCTTTTGACAAAGCAGAAGTCCACCCGATGCGGCATACACAATTGCGGATTCTGCATGCAGCGCTGCATGGGAAACGATGGTCTCAACACCCTCTCTGTGATCTCTAAGGAGCTGGATGAAAAATACAACACAGACTACCACAAGCGATTCCAGGAATACCTGAAGTACTTCCAGAAAAATGACATCACGTCAGCACTGGCGCAGACCGATGTGAAGGGGGACAGGCTGAAAAGGCCCGCCGAACAGGATGACCCCGACATGTACGTGCATGTGGTCAAAAAGACCAAGGACGGCATCGTGGTGCGAGGCGCCAAGTGTCATATCACCATGGGGGTGTATGCCGACGAGGTGATCGTTCTTCCCACCCGGGTCATGAGGGAGGAGGAGAAGGACTACGCGGTCGCATTTGCAATTCCCACGGATACGGACGGCCTTTACTTCCTGAACAGGGCGTCGGCGCCCCGGGAAAGAAAACACTTCAAGGCGCCGCTTGCCGAATACGGCAGCTCCGATGCGGTGACGATTTTCGACGATGTGTTTGTTCCCTGGGAGAGAGTATTCATGTGCGGCGAGTACCAGGAGGCCGGCCGCATGGCGCTTCTCTTCGCCAATTATCACCGTCATGCATACTGCGGCTGCAAGCCCGGTGTTACGGACGTGATCATGGGCTTCACCGAACTGGTGGCCGAGTACAGCGGAATCGAAAGGACTCAGCATGTCCGGCACGACCTGGCGGACCTGATAGCCGTTGCAGAGCTGATCTATGCCGCCGGCATTGCCAGTTCGGTCAACGCCGTAAAATCCTCCTCCGGCGTGATGATTCCCGATCCCGTCTATTCCAACGTCGGAAGACGGCTGGCCGGTGAGAACATCTATCACGAGCACAATGTCCTCGTGGCTGTGGCCGGCGGCCTGCCCGCAACGCTTCCCTTTGAGGATGAATTCTTCAATGAGAAGACGGCCCCCTTCCTGAAGAAGTACCTGGCACGCAAAAAGGGCGTCTCCGCGGAGGATATCCATCGCTGCTTCCGGAGCATCGGGGACCTGTCCTGCTCCGGCTTCGGCAGCGTGTGGCAGATCGCGGGCGTGCACGGAGGCGGCTCTCCCATCATGGAAACCATCGCCATCCTGGCCAACTACAATCTGAAGGAAAAGGCCGAGATCGCAAAATACCTTGCCGGGATCGAGAGGACCGGACCGGACAAATCCGAGGTATTCCCGGGAGAAAAGAAGAACCTTGAAACGTTCAAGGAACACCTTCGCATCTATAAGAAATAACGTGGGTTGCATAGGCAGGGTCATGAAATGTCCGCAGGCAGGGCGAGGACAATCCGATGGACAAGCTGGCAAGACTCATCAAGGAATTGATTGCATCTCAGTTCTTTGGAAAACTGGAGATACAGTTTGAATCAGGAAAGATCGTGATGATACGCAAGACCGAAACCATCAAACCATAGCATAACGCTGTCAGAACAACTGGGGCGGATGACATCCTTCAGGATGCTCCGCCCTTTTTTGTTTGATGAAACTGAAAGGAGGGAAGAAAGTCAACATATTAGAAACAGGGGGTATTGCGGGGAATACTATCCACGAACGCATCGATACAATACGAGGAGGGAGCGCAAAATGAGCAGTGGAACGACAGCGAGGAATGAGGTAGCAAAGGTGGCATGGGGATATCGCCATGTTATATTATTCGTCATATGGCTTCTTTATCTGATCAACTATTTTGACCGCATCAGCGTCCTGATTTTTCTTCCCTATATACAAAAAGATCTCAGCCTGTCGGCCGTCGAAGTCGGCTGGCTGGGGTCGATCTTTTTCTTCGGCTACGCTCTGGCTCAATTCTCGGCAGGCTATTTTTGCGATAAGTGGGGACCCAAAAAGACGATGAATATCGCCATCTGGGTCTTCACTCTGGTTACCGGCTTGACCGGTCTGGTCCGGCATTACTGGCAATTTATGATTCTTCGGCTCGGGCTGGCTCTCGGCGAAGGGCATCATTATGTGCCGTCAACCAAGATGATCGCCAACTGGTTTCCTCGGGAGGAAAAAGGCCGGGCCAACGGCTTCTTCGTGACGACGTGGGCCGTCGCGCCGGCCATCATTCCCATGACCGTAACGTGGATCGCAGCCGAGTTCTTCGGCGGAGCCTGGCGGCCGATCTTCTTCCTTCTTGTCGTTCCCGGTCTCCTCGGCACCTTCATCCTCTGGTATTACATCTCGAACACACCCAAGGAAATGCTCGACAAGGGCCGGATGAAGCAGGAAGAGTACGACCTGATCACCTCCTCTGTCGGCACTGATGTTTCCGAACATGGAAAGACCTATGACAGCAAGATCTATTTCCGGGATCGCGAATTTTATATTTTGAATGTCGTCTGGTTCGTCATGCTGATGCTCTATTGGGGTCTCACGACCTGGATTGCCTACTTCCTGGTCAAGCAGCACGGACTGAATCTCAAAACCATGGGAATTTATGCGTCTGTCCCCTATGTTGCGGCTGCTGTCGGCATGTATGGGGGGGGCTGGGTGGCGGATCATTTTATGACTAAGCATCCCAAATACATCTCCATGCTCGGTTTCTTAGGCTGCGTACCGATCCTTTATTTCCTCGGCCAGGTTCCCAAGGGGGATGTCAATACGCTATTGATCCTGCTGGCTCTGACAGGATTTTTCGTCAACCTTCCTTGGCCCACCATGCAGGCATACCCGCAATACAGGTATCCCAAGGAAGTCATCGGAAGAGTCATGGGCATCACCAACGGCATAGGCCAGATGGGCGCCTTCCTTTCGCCCGTCATCGCCGGCTACCTGGTTGTGAAACTCGCAGATGGGACCGAGAATTTCGCTAACGTGTTCATCTTCTGGTCCGTGGCGTCTATTATCGCAGCCATCGGCGTTGGTTTTCTCAGGGAGGATCCGATCGATCAAAGTACGTTTGAAAACAAATGACTTCTATTCCTGCCTCCCTCTCTCTCTAAGGGCCGGGTGCAAGCTGCTCACCTACATCCGGCCCTTCGGGGAGCAGGCGATACCGCAGTAATAAGCATTGCAAAGGAGGGTGAAAAAGAATCTCTTTTACCCTCCAGATTTGATGGGTGTGGGTTGTAAAAAATCATTGATCCGCATTAAGGACAATTTGGAGGCGCATATGAAGCAACCAGCGAAAGAAAGCAAGATTATGTCCATGACCGAAGCCATATCCAAACATGTGAATGACGGAGATACCCTATATTTGCCATGGGGTGCCCCTGGTGGCCCTGCCGCAGCCGTTCATGAGCTGATACGGCAGGGCAAGAAAGATCTCACCGTTGTATCCATGGCCCTGTCAGGATACGTCGATCCCCTGTTTTATGGGGATCAGGTCAAGAGAATCATTACGGCCTGGGTGGGTACGGAACTGGTGGGTTTGGCCCAGATCTTCCGCAGGAAAGTACAAAACGCCCAGGTAGCAATTGAAGATTACGCGAATTTTCATGTCGGGATGATGCTCTGGGGGGGTAGAGCGAATGTGCCGTTTATTCCGGTGCCTGTCGATCGAGCTTCGGGCATCCTGAATGAAAAGGGATGCCTCGGGGATAAGAAATATTCAATTGTGGAATGTCCCTTCACCGGGAAAAAGACTGTTATCTTGCCGACGTTCCAGCCGGATGTAGGGATCATTCATGTTCAGCGCTCCGATGCGCAGGGAAACGCCCAGACATGGGGCACTCACGTGGATTTCAAATCGGAAGTACACTTGGCCTGCAAAAAACTGATCGTGACGGCCGAGGAGATCGTTGACTCCGACGTCATTTCTCACGATCCCGACAGAACCATGTGCCCAGCCTTCAAGGTCTGCGCTGTGGTCGAAGCGCCCTGGGGGGCCCATCCGGAAGCCATGTATGGGCATTACGACAATGACCTTGCCTATCGGATCTATTTCGAGCACTCCACGTACGATGACGAGAATACGAAGAAGTGGATGGACGAATGGGTGTTCGGCGTGAAGAGCCGCGATGAATACATCGCCCACTACATAGAGAAATTTGGATACTCCAAGCTGATGAGGCTCAAGCCGATGCCCTTCTATAGTGGATCCGTCAATTACGGCAGACCGAAACCGGAGGTGTTCTGATGAAAGAAAAAAAGTACTCAACCGACTACACGCTGACAGAGCTGATGCTCATCTGCGCAGCCAGGCAGGTGAGGGATAAGGATATTGTGTTCATCGGGACCGGACTTCCTTTTCTTGCGTGCATGCTCGCGAAAAACACTCATGCCCCCCACCTGGTTCCCTGCAGCGAGCAGGGCCAGATTGACGCAAACCCGCTTCTCTGGCGAACGCCGAGGGCCATTGGTGACATGGCAATGACCGCCGGCGCTATGATGACCACGGATCTTCTCGGAGTTATGCATCGCCTGAGCTACGGGGAATTCGATCTGGGCTTCATCAGCGGCGCACAGGTGGATAAATACGGAAATGTGAACTCGACGTGCATCGGCGATTATAAAAAGCCCAAGGTCCGGTTTCCGGGTTCGGGCGGCGCCAATCCCATCGCAAGCTGGACAAAACGGCATGTGCTCGTTTTCGTGCACCGGAAACATCAGTTCGTCGAGAAAGTCGACTACATTACCTCGCCGGGTTACTTCACAGGGCCCGGGGCAAGAGAGGCGGCGGGGCTTCCCGCCGGGACGGGGCCCGTTGCGGTCATCACGACGTTGGGCCTTTTGAAATTTGACGAGAAGACCAAGGAAATGTACCTCTGTGCCGTTCATCCCAAAGTCACTGTGGAAGAGGTGAAGAAAAACACTTCCTGGGACCTCAAGGTGGCGAAAAATGTCGAGCAGACGGAGCCGCCCACGGTTGAGGAGATCCGGATGGTCAGGGAGGAACTCGATCCCTTCGGTATCTACCTGAAGCGGGAGGAATTTCAAAAGAAGGCCATTGAATTCCTGATGAACAAGTAAATCGGGGGGACTTCCATACAGTCTCTGTTAGCTTCAGAACGGGTGTTTTGAATGAATGGTGAAGCTTGCTTAATGGATCTGTGAAAGGGAAACAACATGAAGCTGAAAGAATCCATAGCGATTGTTACGGGCGGCGCGTCGGGCCTGGGAGAGGCCTGTGTGCGCTCCCTTGCAGCGGAAGGGGCGAAAGTCTGTATCTTCGACCTTGCCGAGGAGCGAGGAAGCAGGATTGCAGCTGAACTGGGCAGCAACGTCATGTTTGCCAGGGCCGATGTCACATCCGAAGAAAGCGTGCAGGCTGCCGTCAAACAAACGATCGATACCTTTGGCGGATTAAACACGGCCATCAACTGCGCCGGCGTTGCGGATCCGGGCAAGGTCCTTTCAAAAAAAGGCCCCATGCCCCTCTCTCATTTCAACCGCGTGCTGCAGATCAATCTGGTCGGTACGTTTAACGTAGTGAGGCTCGCCGTCGAGCAGATGGTGAAAAATGCTCCAAACGAGGATGGCGAAAAAGGGGTGATCATCAACACCGCGTCTGCGGCCGCCTTCGACGGGCAAATCGGCCAGCCTGCCTACAGCGCATCGAAAGCGGGGGTGGTCGGCATGACGCTGCCTCTGGCGAGGGAATGCGCGGATTATGGCATACGCGTAATGGCGATTGCCCCGGGTCTGTTCAGCACCCCGATGTTGGCGTCCCTGCCGCTGGAGGCGCAGGATGCGCTCGGAAAGATGACGCCCTTCCCGAAGCGCCTGGGCAGGCCCTCGGAATACGCCCTCCTTGCCTTGCAGATCATTCAAAATCCCATGCTCAATGGGGAGGTCATTCGGCTGGACGGCGCAATCCGGATGGCGGCGAAGTGATCACCGGGACAGAAAAGGACTGTCGCTCGCCGTTGTGACCAGACTGAGTAGTTATTGAATGGAAAGGGGAAACGTACAGTGCGGAAAGTAGCCATTGTAGGAATCGGACATACGCCATTTGCCTTCCTGGCGGAAAAAACGGTGGTTGAGCTCTTCTCTGAGGCCGCCATGGAGGCGATACTCTCGTCAAATTTGAAAAGCGGGGACATCCAGGCCCTGTTTGTGGGCAATGTGCTGGGGGATTTTTCGGAAGGCCAGGGCATGGTGCAATCCTTTGCCGCCGATGAAATTGGCGCAAAAAATATTCCTGCAAGCCGTTTCGAAGGAGCCTGCGCCTCGGGCACGATGGCCATCCGGGATGCCTTCATGTGGGTTGCCTCGGGCTTCTATGACATGGTCATTGCGGGCGGCGTGGATACAACATCGAAGATGGGCACCGCCCTTGGAACCAGGACGTTTGCCATGTTCACCGATGGACATTACGAGTATCCCTCGGGTCTGACGTTTCCCGGCGCGTTCGGGATGCTGACTCATCAGTATTCCGCAAAATACAATATCCCGCTGGCAAGACTCAAGCACCAGATGGCCCTCGTCTCCGTCCAGTCGCATAAATATGGCCAGCATAATCAACTGGGGCAGCTTCGCAACGAAATCACCATCGAGGACGTCCTGAACAGCGCCATGGTCACCTCACCCCTGCAGCTCTACGATTGCTGCCCCTTCTCCGACGGGGCGGCGGCCGTTGTATTGGCCTCTGAAGAAATGGCGAAGAAGCTGACCGATAAGCCCGTATACATAACCGGTATCGGACAGGCCTCGTCGGGGCGATTCAGCTCCCAGAAGGAATTCCTGCCCAGACTCAGGGCCCGGGAACTATCTGTGAAGCAGGCCTATGACATGGCGGGAATCGGGCCGGAGGAAGTCGATCTGTGCGAGCTCCACGACTGCTTCAGCATCGCAAGCATCATTGCCGCTGAGAGCCTGGGCTTTGCGGAGTTCGGGCATGGCGGCGAGTTGTGGGAAAAGGGGGATGCCGACATAAGCGGGAGAATCCCCATCAACATGTCCGGCGGGCTGAAGTCCAAGGGACATCCCATCGGCGCGACCGGCGCATCCCAGGTATGCGACATCGTCAGGCAGATGCGGGGTACCGTGGAACCCCAGAGGCAGGTGGACGACGTCCGGATCGGATTGACGGACACGCTCGGCGGCGACGGCATCATCTGCAACCTGATCCTGAAACGCGGTTGGTAGCCTCGAGATCAACTTCTAATCTCTGCGAAGTCCCAGGAGGAGTATTTCCATGAAACCTTTCGAATATAAGCTCACATTCAAGGATTTCAACGCCTCTCTCAGGAAAAACAAATTGCTTGCACTCACATGCGGGAGTTGCGGCAAGCACACCTGTCCGCCGAAACTCGTCTGCCACGAATGCGGAAGCACGGACCTCGAAAGCACCGCGTTGAGTGGAAAGGGTAAAATTGTAACGTTTACGGTATCCTATGTCACCGCGTTGGGTCGTGAAGGGGAAGCGCCGGTTCTCATCACCATGGTCGAACTCGAGGAGGGTCCCTGGATCCTGGGTAATCTCGTGGGTATCGATCCGGATCGCGCGACGATGGAAGCATTGATGGGTAAGCCGGTACGCCTGGCGCGGGCGCGTATGCTGCCCCCTGATCAATACTCCGGCGGCAAGGAGCTGAAAGGCGGTTTCGCCAGACCCACGTTTTCGCTTGACTAGAGATCTGCAGCACGCCCGGTGAACCCGAATCAGCGATAAAAAGGAGCATCGGGTGGACGGTTTTCGGACATCTCGACTGTACAGTCGGAAAGCAGCAAAGAAAAAGCGACGATGAAAGGATGGAAAGCGATGGGAAAGGAGTTGTTTGAAAAGCTGTTTACACTCAAGGGAAAGACTGCGCTCATCACGGGTGGATATCGCGGTATCGGGTTGACCTTCTCGGAAACCTTTGCCGAAGCGGGTGCCGACGTGGTCATCACGGCAAGAAATCTGAAGGGATGCCAGGCCGCAGCCCTGGAGATTGCGGAAAAACACGGCGTCCGGGCCATGGGCAAGGTCATGGATGTTCATGACTCGAAAATCGTCAATCAGGCTGTTCAGGAGATTGCAGAAGAGTTCGGGAAGATCGACATCCTCGTCAATTGCGCCGGGGTTCCCGGGGACCAGAAACCGGTCCATGAAATGACCGATCAGGACATGGACGATGTGATGAATGTTGATTTTCGAGGCACCTTCCTGGCCTCCCGGGCCGTGGCCCAGGTCATGATCCGGCAAAAGAGCGGGCGGATCATCAATATTTCCTCCATCATGGCGAAGATCACGGCACGCAATCTCGCGGGTTACTCTGCGAGCAAGGCAGCCGTCAATATGCTCACGCGGGCGATGGCTCTGGAGTTGATGCGCTACAATATCCAGGTCAATGTCCTCATGCCCGGTTATTTCCTGACCCCGTTCAACACGGAGTTCTTCGAGACGGAGACGGGAAAAACCCTCGTCAGGAAAATGATCCCCATCAACCGGCTGGGGAATGTGAACGAGTTGAAATCAACGGCGCTTTATCTGGCAACGTGTCCCGCATTCCTGACCGGAGCGGAAATCATCATCGATGGCGGCCATACAATTCCCTGAAAAAAGGTCTGCACGGCACAACCGCGGTCTAACGAAATCGCACAAGCAAGGGACCCCTCCGGAGAACAAGAGGATTCCAGACATGGCACATGACTATAAGAATATCATCTATACCAGGGAGGGCAAGGTGGCGACCATTGCCTTCAACCGCCCAAAGGCGTTGAATGCACTGAGCATGGCTCTGCTCGCCGAGATGAGCAACGCCTTTAAAGAGGCCGAACAAGACGACCAGGTACAGGTCATCATCCTGACCGGAACAGGCGAGAGAGCCTTCTGTGCCGGCGCGGACCTGACCGAAGTCAAGGATCTGAGTGCGGTGGAGGCCATCCATTACTCCCTGAATGTCCATAACTATACCCGTCAGATGGAAAAGATCCGTAAACCGATCATCGCGAAGATCAACGGATTCTGCCTGGGTGGCGGAGCCGAAATTGCCATGGCGTGCGATTTCAGGATCGCCTCGGATAAATCCAAGTTCGGTCAGCCGGAAATCAAACTTGGCGTAATCCCCGGCGGCGGCGGTACCCAGCGCATGACCCGCCTGGTCGGAAAAACCATGTCCATGGAACTCAACATGCTGGGAGAGCAGATCGATGCCCAGGAGGCCTATCGGCTCGGGCTGATTAATCGCGTCGTGCCCGAGGAAATCCTTAACCGTGTGGTGGATGAATACGTCAAAAAGCTGCTGCATCTCAGTCCCGTCGTCCTGGGGATCCTGAAGCAGGTCATTCACGAAGGAATAGAAATGGATATCGATCGGGCCCTTTCCCACGAAGCAGCCAGTTTCGGCGCAGCGCTTTCAACCGAGGATGCGAGAGAGGGAACGACGGCTTTTCTGGAAAAGAGGCGGCCTCAATTTCGCGGGAGATAACCGTGCCTTGGAGGATCGACAGCCGTCGTCATGATGGGCATGATTAAGCAGACCGGATACCACTTCAAGCGGTGAGGAGAAGGAAATGGCGGGAAAGACCATGAAGATGGAGGAAGCCGTTGGTCTGGTCAACGACGGCGACATGTTGGCCATAGGCGGATACACGCTCTACAGAAAGCCGATGGCCTTCATCCGTGAGCTGATCCGCAAGGGAGTCAAAAACCTGACCGCTTTGTCTTTTGCCGGCAGTGTTGATGTGGACATGCTGATCGGCAGCGGAGCGGTCGCCGCGGTCAGGAGCTGCTATGTGGGGATGGAGTATCTGGGACTTGCGCCGAACCACCGCCGTTGGGTCGAGAGTGGAGCCGTGCGTCTCATCGAGGAGTCGGAACTGACCATCGGGGTGGGTCTCAAAGCCGCCCTTCAGCGAGCGCCCTCTGTGCTCGTGAAACAGCTCCTGGAAACGGACATGCTCAAGGTCCGAAGCGATATCCGGATTTCAACGTGCCCCCTGACCTCGCAACGGGTTGTTGCCCTTCCGGCGATCAAGCCGAATGTGGCCGTCATCCATGTCACGGAAGCTGACCCCTTCGGGAATGCCTGCTTCGAAGGAAATATCTGCGCGGACAGGGAGCTTGCGATGGTCTCGGATCGGGTGATCCTCACGGCGGAACGAATTGTCTCCATGGGTGAACTGAAGCAGAGCCCTCGGCCGGTCCATGTCTGCAATTTCGAGGTGGACGCGGTGGTGGAAGCCCCCTTGGGGGCCCATCCGACATCGGCCTACCCCTACTACACGTTTGACCTGTGGCACCTCTTCGATTACCTGGATGCGGGCAAGAGCAGCGACGAATTTCGTCGCTACCTGGATCGTCACGTTTTTCAATGCGCCGATGAGAAAGCCTACGTGAAACAGATCGGCGGAACTGCAGCACTCGAGCGCATCCTTTTGTAAACAGGTTGGAGGTCACGAATGACAAGCACGGTGCAATATTCCGGGATCGACATGATGTGCATCTGCATCTCCCGTGAGATCAAGGACGGCGAGCTGATGGGTCAGGGGATCTCGACCCCTCTCGTCGGAGCTGCGTACATGCTGGCAAAGCTGACCCACGCCCCGAATTCGGTCATCTCCTACACGGTGGGGAACCTTCTCTCCATCGATGTCTTTCCACTTTCTCTCCTGTATTACGAAGAAAACGTAATCGATCAATGCCTTCGTCACTGGACCTTCACGGGCGTCGTGAGCGATCTGGTGCCCTTCGGGTGCATCGATGTGGAGGCCTTTCGGCCGGCCCAGATTGACATGTACGGCAATACGAACAATATCGTTATCGGAGATTATGCGAAGCCGAAGGTGCGGCTTCCCGGCTGTGGCGGCATTTGCGATGCGACCTCCATCTGGGATCGCATTTACTTTTACATTCCCGACCATAACCGGCAGGTATTCGTCGAAAAGCTGGACTTCCGGAGCGGTCTTGGCTTTATGGAAGGCCAGGATGACCAGCAGAGACAGGCGCTAGGCCTGCTGGGCAAGGGACCGCTAAAAGCTTTTTCGAATCTCGGTGTTATGGATTTTGACGAAGAAACGCGGAGGATGAGACTGGTGTCGCTTCATCCGGGTGTTACGCTCGATGACGTCAAGAGCAATACCGGATTCGAGTTGATCATCCCGGGACGAATTGAAGAGACAGTCCCGCCCACGAAACAGGAAATCGATTTGCTGAACGAAACCATTGATCCCTACGGGATCCGCATGCTGGAGAGCCTTTCGGGGCAGAAGCGCAACCGCCTGATCCGGGACATTATCGAAAAGGAGCGGAATGCGCGCCGGAAAGCACATCCATCACGCCATGCGGAAGACCGGGCCCGGTGGCTCCTGTCCGCGAAGAGTCTTCTCTCGTAAGCGCAATCGTAATCAACCGTTCAAGAAAGGAGAACGCGACATGGGTTTCACGACGCAGGAAGAGTACCTGGAGTTCAAACAGCGGATCACCGACTTCCTCTGGAAAGAGGTTGAGCCGCTGGTCCCCGAGATGGAAGAAAAGGACCATATCCCGCGAACAGTTCTCTTCCCGCGGTTCCGGGAGATGGGCCTCTTTCGGCTCATCATCCCCGAGGAGTATGGTGGACTTGGCCTCACAACCGTTCAGTACCTTCCATTGCTGGCCGAAATGTCCAAGGTAAGCGGGGCCATCCGGGCACTCATCCATGTGCACCTCACGACGGCCCGGGCCGTCATGCTCTTCGGGCGCGAAGAACAGAAGAAGGCACACCTGCCGAAGTTTGCCACCGGGGAGTCGTCGCTTGCCTTCGGGCTGACCGAGGCCAACGCGGGAACCGGGCTCGACATCAAAACGACCGCTGTGAAGCAGGGGGATCGGTTCGTGCTGAACGGCGAAAAGCACCTCATCACCAACGCCGACTTCACGGATCTCTTCATGATCGCGTGTTACACGGGGCCCAGAGAGCTTGGCGGGAAGGGAATGAGCGCGCTCTTGGTGGAAAACGGAGCACCGGGCTTCACCATCGAGCCGATGCCGCACCTCTTGGGATGCAAGGGGTTGGGCCACGGCATTCTGACGTTCAAGGACTGTTCGGTCCCCGTCCAGAACATCCTGGGCAGAGAGGGGCAGGGCCTGGAGATCTTCCTCGGAGAGCTGGAGGCCAGCAGGGTGTTCGTGGCGGCCAGTTCGATGGGGACGGCGGAGCGGGCGCTGATGGAGTCGATCGAGTACGCGAAGAAACGCGTCACCTTCGGGAAGCCGATCGCACAGCGGGAATCCGTCCGGATGCTCCTGGCCGACATGGCCACGGACATCTACGGTCTGCGGCTGATGCTCGAGGATGTCGCCCGTAAGATCGACGAGGGGAAACCCTGCGCGCTGGAGGCCTCGATGTGCAAGACACACGGTCTCGAGACCGTCTGCCGGGTCACCGACAAGGCGATGCAGGTCCTGGGGGGCAGATCCTATCTGCAAAGCTGGCCCATCGAAAGGCTGCTCAGAGACGCTAGACTGAATGTACTCGAAGAGGGGACGCCCTCCATTCAGAGACTCGTGACGGCCCGTGCCCTCCTTTCGGGCGACCTGCCGTGGGAATTCCCATGGTAGTCATCGGACACCCATGGCGGTGAATCGTTGAACGAGAAGCAGGTTTAACGAAGAAAGGGGCAGCAGACCTATGGAAAGAAGAAAAAAACTGGCCAGTCTGATTCGAAGCAAACGAATCGTTGTAGCTCCGGGCTGCCACGATGCGCTCGGGGCGAAGATCATCGAGGCCGCCGGATTCGACGTCGTTTACATGACGGGAAACGGAGTGTCTTCCAGCCTGATTGGGAAGCCGGATATCGGGCTTGTGACCATGACGGAGATGGTGAATCGGGCGCGGAACATCGTTTCGGCCGTCCGCCTTCCCCTTATCTGTGACTCCGACACGGGCTATGGGAACGTGAACAATGTGATACGGACCGTAGAGGAATATGAGGCGGCGGGAGTGTCGGGGATCCATATCGAAGACCAGATCACCCCTAAGAAATGCGGGGCAATGGCCGGCCTGAAGCTCGTATCCCTCGAGGAGCATATGTCGAAGATCAAGGCCGCTCTTGGGGCGAGAAAGGACAAGAACTTCCTGATCATAGCTCGGACCGACTCCCGGCCTGTCTTCGGGCTGGATGAGGCCATCCGGCGGGGCAAGGCGGCCGAGGCGGCCGGCGCCGACCTGGTATACATCGAGATGCTCGAATCCGTCGATGAGCTGAAGGAGGTTGTCAAGAACATCAAGGCGCCCCTCATGTATGACATGCTGGAGCACAGCAAGGTGCCCTTCATGAATGTGAAGGACCTGGAGGCGATCGGGTACCGCCTCGTCATCTTCCCGCTGTCTTCCACGTTCCTCTATGCGAAGACCACGATGAAGCTCATGACGGAGTTGAAGAAGACGGGGACGACCGCGGCGTTCCTGGACGACATGATGAAGCTTCACGACTACGAGAACCTGCTCGGGCTGGAAGAGGTCAAGGCCCGGGAACAGGTCCTGACGAAGGACTGCATGGAGTGAGTCGAAAAAGCATCCCGATCGACCGGGAACGCGGGCATTCATTTCAGGAGGGCCTGTGAATTTTCAATTGACCGATGAGCAGCAACTGATCCGGAAAAACATGCGGGAGTTCGCCGACCAGTATGTGGAGCCCATCGCCGCGGAGCTCGACGAGAACAGCCGTTTCCCCGCCGAGCTCTTCCGCAAGCTGGGCGAGGGCGGATGGATGGGGATGCCCATCCCCGTCGAGTACGGGGGGGCCGGGACCGACTACCTGACCCACATCCTGGCGGTCGAGGAGCTTTCCCGCTCCTGCTCTTCGACCGGGTTCACGGTGGCCTCGCACGTCATCGTCGCCCTCCTCGTCCTGCTGTACGGCACGGAGGAGCAGAAGCGGAAATACTTGGTCCCCCTGGCCGAGGGAAAGCACATGTCCGCATTCTCGCTGACCGAGCCCGGGGCGGGCACCGACGTGATGGCCGTGACCTCCACGGCCATGCTCGACGGGGACGATTACGTCCTCAACGGGACCAAGACCTTCATCACCAACGGCCCCGTCGCGGAGACTCACTTCGTCGTCTGCTGGACCGACAGGGCGGCAGGCCGGAAAGGCATGAGCATCTTCATCATCCCGAGGGGCAACCCCGGGATCAGGCCCGGGAAGCACTTCGAGAAGATGGGCGTGCGGTCCTCCCAGACCTCCGAGGTTGTCCTCAAAGACTGCCGTGTCCCGCGGGAAAATATGATCGGACAGGCGGGGCAGGCCCTGCCGATGTCCATGGCCATCTTCGAGCAGGGGCGCATCGGGATCGCCGCGCAGTCTGTCGGGATCCTGCAGGCCGCCCTGGACGAGAGCATCCGCTATGCCAAGGAGAGGGTCCAGTTCGGGGCCCCCATTGCGAGGCACCAGGCCATCGCCTGGATGATCTCCAACATGACGACGGATCTCTCGG
Source organism: Syntrophaceae bacterium UBA5744 (assembly GCA_002419215.1). Taxonomy (GTDB): domain Bacteria; phylum Desulfobacterota; class Syntrophia; order Syntrophales; family UBA2192; genus UBA2192. Next base: position 9,896 of record DIFQ01000124.1, on the reverse strand, counting down.
CGGCGCGGTGGCTGACGTACCATGCCGCTTTTCTCAGGGACCAAAAGCAGCCTTTCGGCAAGGAGGCTTCGATGGCCAAGCTCTTCGCCTCCGAGGCGGCCATGAGGCACACGGTGAAGGCGGTGCAGATCCAGGGTGGATACGGCTATTGCAAGGGTGCCAAGGTGGAGAGGCTCATGAGGGACGCCAAGATCACGGAGATCTACGAGGGGACCTCAGAGGCCATGCGCATGGTCATTTCGGGGAATCTGCTGCGGTAAACCGGGGCGAGCCGCGGGAGAGCAAAACCATGGAAGAGAAAGATACCTGCGACAAGTGCCGGACTCGCCAGGCGGTGAACGTGTGTCTGGGTTGCCATGCGGCCATCTGCGAAACCTGTTCCCAGTTCGAACTGTTCGGTTCCGGATGTGGTTGTGTCTTTCCCGCTCACTACTGTTTGGCTTGCGCTGACGACCCCCGTAGAAACCCCTTTGCTGTTCAAAATGCGAGCATACTGGACGAAAAATAAAACAAGTTCCTGATAATGGTCTTTTCGAAAAAGTAATGATTATCTGCAGGTTATCAAAGAGAAATTGATAACTTGCCAACAGTAAGAATGAGCCCTGATTCTGTCTATCTCCCTCTTTCCTGTCCCGTCATGCCGCTGGATAACCCTTGTGTCTCCCTGGACACATGGCGGGACATCCTGTTATCTGATATAGTACAATCCTTCAAAAGGGTTTCGAGTTAATGGCTTCATCGAGGGACAGTTCCTAACGGGGCATCTTGATTCCGGTGAACCTTTGATATAAAGATATACATCCTATTGAAATTGCTACGTTGACCGGAGGCGATCTTTCAGTTTGAAACGAATCCTTGTTGTCGACAGCGACGAGCCGGCGCGAACGGCGCTGGCCGCCCTCCTTCGGGACGAGGGGCATGAGATTGATGAAGCGACCACCGAGATCGAGGCCATGCAACACATGGAGCAAAGAGCCCCGGATCTGGTCATCACCGATCTTTGCGCCCCGGACTGCCTCTGCGTCGGGCTCCTGAACTGGATCCGGGAGCACTTCGCCAACCTTGACGTGATCGTCGTCACCGCCTTCGGCTCCATCGACTGCGTCGTCAAGACGATCAAGATGGGCGCCCTAAACTACGTCATGAAACCCGTGAACAACGGGAAATTCCTCGAAATCGTCCGCGATGCCCTGCACCGCCGCGAACACGATCTGAAATCCCTCCGACGGGTCAACGAGCCCTACTGCTACCTCGTCGACGAGGTGGTGGGGGTGTCGCGCAGCATGGAGCAGGTCCTCCAGACGGCCCTTCGGGTCTCCGACGTCGACAGCGGCATTCTCATCCACGGCGAAAGCGGGACAGGGAAGGAACTCATCGCCCGGATCCTCCACAACCGCAGCACCTCCCGACACAGCAGGGAATTCGTCGCCATCAACTGTGCCGCCCTCCCCAACGAAATCCTCGAGAGCGAACTCTTCGGGTATGTCCGGGGGGCCTTCACGGGAGCGACCCAGACCCGCAAGGGGCTCATCGAGACGGCCGACGGTGGGACGTTGTTCATGGACGAGATCGGCGACACCACACCGCAGTTCCAGTCGAAGCTTCTGCGGGTCATCCAGGAAAAGGAGATCCGGCGGGTGGGGGACACGGCGTCCCGCTCCGTCGATGTCCGCATCGTCGCCGCCACCAACCGGGACCTCAAGAAAATGATCGGCGAGGGGACCTTCCGCGAGGACCTGTACTACCGGTTGAGCGTCATCGACATCGTCATCCCGCCGCTGCGGGAGCGCAAGGAGGATATCCTGCCCCTCGTCGATTACTTCCTGCAGGAAATCAATGAGCGGCTCACAACGGGAGTCAGGGGCGTCTCCTCGCAGGCCATGGTTGTGCTGATGGCCTATCCCTGGCCCGGCAACGTCCGGGAGTTGCGAAACAGCCTCGAGCGGGCCGCCCTGCTGTCGGGTCACGAGACGCTTCAGCCTGAGGATTTTCCCCTGGCCTGCGAGCACTATCTCAAGCTGGCGGGGCAGCACCAGGACGACGAGATCATCCCCCTGAAGGAAATGGAGCGCCGCCATCTCCTCAAGGCCATGCAGAAATACAACTACAACCAGAAGCTCGTGGCGAAAAAACTGGGGATCGGCTACACGACGCTCTGGAGAAAACTCAAGCAATCCGAGAAGGACTTCAACTCGCTTCCCTGACGGTGTTCGCTGACCGAACGTCCCATTTCATTCTGAAATACTCATACCTCGGCTCGGCCTTCCCGCAGGCCGCCTGTGACGGGAACGGCCTCGGAGGTCCCTTCCGGTATAAATAAATAATCCCTTTCTACATCAGGCAATTGAAGCATCCATGCCCGGCATGCCGCCGCCGCTTTCCACAGGGCGGACTTCCCTGGCACAGCCGTTGCCCTTACAGCCTCATCCTATCAAGAGGAGACTGATCGACGGGATGACGGCAGCCTTTTCCATTTTCATCTACCTCGTGCTGGTCGTCGGGTCGGCCGCCGCGATCCTCCTGGTATCCAACCGGGTCGGCCGCCGTCCCCTCACGGCCGAAAAGGACGTGCCTTACGAGTGCGGCATGCCGCCCATCGAAAGGGAGCACACGCAGTTTCCCGTCCGGTTCTACAAGGTGGCCCTGCTCTTCGTCATCTTCGACGTGGAAATCGTCTTTCTGTACCTCTGGGCTGTTGTCGTCCGGGATCTCGGGGTCTTCGGGCTCGCCGAAATGTTCGTATTCATCGCCGTCCTGCTGGCGGCTTTGGTCTATGTCTGGCGCAAAGGAGACCTGCAGTGGGACTGAAACGCCTCGGTGAGACCACCATCGTCACGGCAAACCTCGACCGCGTCGTCGGCTGGGCCCGCAGGAACTCCCTGTGGCCGCTGACATTCGGGCTTGCCTGCTGCGCCATCGAAATGATCTCCACGGCCGCCTCCCGCTACGACATGGCCCGGTTCGGCATGGAGGTCTTCCGCCCCTCGCCCCGCCAGGCCGACGTGATGATCGTTGCCGGCACGGTGACCTGCAAGATGGCGCCCGCGGTGAAGCGCCTCTACGACCAGATGGCCGAACCGAAATGGGTGGTGGCCATGGGCGCCTGCGCATGCTCGGGCGGGCTCTTTCCGACCTACGCCGTTGTCCAGGGCGTCGACACGTTCCTGCCCGTCGATGTCTACATCCCGGGCTGCCCCGTCAAGCCGGAAGCGCTGCTCGACGGCCTGATCCGGCTCCAGGAAAAGATCGCCCGCGAGGCCGGGGGAGGCGCTCGATGAACCTCGATGCGATCCGTGAACGTTTCGGAGGGGCCATCGGCGAGGTGACCGTCTTCCGGGGGGAGACGAGCCTTACGGTCGACCGTGACTCCATCGCGTCTCTCTGCAAAGCCCTCCGGGATGAAGAAGCCCTCGCCTTCGATTTCCTGTCCGATCTGTGCGGTGTGGACCGGCATCCCGCAAGCCCCCGCTTCCTGGTGGTCTACCACCTCTTTTCGACGCGGCACGGCCACCGTCTCCGTGTCAAGGTCCCCCTCGGGGGAGAGGACCCCGTCATCGACTCCGTCGTGCCCGTCTGGGAAACGGCCGACTGGCACGAGAGGGAGTGCTTCGATCTGTTCGGCATCCGGTTCCGCAACCACCCGGATCTCAGGAGGATCCTGATGCCGGAGGACTTCGAGGGGCATCCCCTGCGGAAGGATTTTCCCCTGGAGGGCACGGCAAAGCCATGAGCGCCGAGACCCTGAGCCTCAACCTGGGCCCCCAGCACCCGAGCACCCACGGTGTTCTGCGGGTCGTTCTCGAGCTCGATGGCGAGACCGTCGTCTCTGCCCGTCCCGACATCGGCTTTCTGCACCGGGGCATCGAGAAGCTTGCCGAGAACCGCACCTACCACCAGATCATCGTGCTCACCGACCGCCTCGACTACCTGGCGGCCCACAGCAACAACCTGGCCTACGTCATGGCGGTGGAAAAACTCATGGCCATCGATGTCCCCCGGCGGGCGCAGTATGTCCGGGCGGCGCTGGCCGAGCTGCAACGAATCGCGAGCCACCTTTTCTGGCTGGGCACCCACGCCCACGATCTGGGGGCGATGACGCCCCTGTTCTATGCCCTGCGGGAGCGCGAGGCCCTCATGGACATCTTCGAGTCCCTCGCGGGCTCGCGCCTGACGCCGAGCTTCCTGAGGATCGGCGGGCTTGCCGCCGACATCGATGACGGTTTCGTCGAGGCCGTTCGATCCTTCACGGACACCTTCCAGGCCCGGGTGGACGAGTACGAGACGCTTCTCACGGAAAACCCCATCTGGAAATACCGGACGAAAGGGGTCGGCGTCCTCGATGCCTCGGACTGCATCCGCCTGGGCATCTCGGGGCCGATGCTGCGCGGCGCCGGCCAGGCCCTGGATCTCCGGAAGGCGCAGCCCTACTGCTGTTACGACGAATTTCATTTTGAAATACCCGTCGGAACGCAGGGGGATGTCTATGACCGTTACCTCGTCCGCATCCGGGAGATGCGCGAAAGCGCCCGCATCGCCAGGCAGGCCGTCGAGGGGCTTCCCGAGGGTGGCTGGACGGTGCCGGGGTCGCCGGCCGTTTTCCCCGCGAAGGGTGATCTGAAGCAGGACATCACCGCCGTGATCCGGCATTTCGGTCTCGTCATGGAGGGCTTCAAGCCGCCTGTGGGGGAGGTATACCACGCCATCGAGTCTCCCCGGGGCGAGTTGGGTTTCTACATCGTGAGCGACGGGGAGAGCCGGCCGTTGCGACTCAAGGTACGTCCCCCCTCCTTCGTCAATCTGCAGGGCCTCGTGAAGATGGTGCGCGGCAGGCTCCTGGCCGATGTCGTGGCCGTCATCGGGGCCGTGGACATCGTGCTGGCCGAGGTGGACCGGTAAAGAAGGCAACAGGCAAAAGGATAAAGGATAAAGAAACGGATGAGACGGGAGCTCGTACAGCAATTCTCCGAGGAGCAGATGGCGAAGGTGGACGCCGTCATCGAGGCGTACCGGAACGTGCCGGGGTCCCTCCTCGTCGTGCTCGAAAAGGCGCAGGACATCACCCTGTTCCTGCCCGTGAACCTCCAGCGCTACATCGCCGCGAAGACGGGAATCCCCCCGAGCAAAGTCTCCGGGGTGGTGACGTTCTATTCCTATTTCAGCACCGTCCCCCGGGGGCGCAAGGTCGTCAAGGTGTGCAGCGGGACGGCCTGCTACGTGAAGCGGTCCGGCGAAATCATGGATCGGCTCAAGCAGAAAATCGGTGTCGAGGAAGGGGAAGTCACGGCCGACGGCGAATACTCCATCGAGGAGGTCCGCTGTCTCGGCGCCTGCGGCCTGGCGCCCGTCGTCGTCATCGGCGAAGAGACCTTCGGCCTCATCGACCCCGAACACGTGGAAGAGATCATCGAAAAGACCTGAAACAGGGAGTGAGCGGTCATGACCATCAAGGAACTCAGCGAGATCAAGGAAACCTACATCGGCGAGCGGAAAAAGGAGCTCGAAGAGGGCGTCGCGACCGTCGACGTCCACATGGGCACCTGCGGCATCGCCGCCGGGGGCCGCAATGTCTTTTCAGCCCTGCAGGGGGAGATCGAGCGGCTGGGCGTTGAAAACGTGAAGCTGCGCGTCACCGGCTGCGCGGGGCTCTGCAGCATGGAGCCCATGATCACGGTCCATCTTCCCGGTCAGACGCCCGTCAAGTACGGCAAGCTCGATGCCGCGAAGACCCGGGAGATCTTCTACAGCCACATCCTGGGCGGGCACCCCAAGGCGGAGTACGCCATCGGGCAGGGACTCGAGAAACCGCAGAAAAGGGTGGAGATCGAATGATCTCGTCGGTCAGCAAGATCGCCTACTGCGCGAGCCGCAAGTGCAAATTCCGCAAGCCCATCGACGTGCGCTCGCTGCTGGAAAAGGCTCTCGACGAGCTGGGCTACCGGGGGCGGATCGGCCTGGTGGAGACGGATTGCCTGATTTCGTGCTTCCAGGGGCCCTCCATCATGTTCCTGCCGGGCGGCAAGGTCTTCCAGGTCCTCTCGGAGGAGCACTTCACGGAGACCCTCAAGGGGTTCTTCGCCTCGCTGCAGCACCCCACCTCGCCGCTTCTGAGCGAGCCCCGCACCGAGAAGGAGATCCCCGGGATCGAGCACCTGGACTTCTTCGCGAAACAGAAGCTCATCGTGCTTCGCAACCGGGGCCACATCGATGCCGAGGCGATCGAGGAGTACATTGCCCATGACGGCTACCTCGCGCTGTACAAGGCGCTGACGGCCATGACGCCCGAGGACGTCATCGGCGCGATGAAGCTCTCGGGGCTCCGCGGCCGGGGCGGGGCGGGGTTCCCCACGGGCAGAAAGTGGGAGGAGGCGCGCAAGTACGGGGCATTTCCCAAGTATGTCATCTGCAACGGCGACGAGGGAGACCCCGGCGCCTTCATGGACCGCAGCGTCATGGAGTCGGACCCCCACGCCGTCCTGGAGGGGATGATCATCTGCGGGTATGCCATCGGCGCCCGCAAGGGCCACATCTACGTCCGGGCCGAGTACCCCCTGGCCCTGAGGATGCTGCGAACGGCCATCGACCGGGCCCGCGAGAAGGGCTTCCTGGGCCGCAATATCCTGGGCACGGGCTTCGATTTCGACATCGACATCTACCCCGGGGCGGGGGCCTTCGTCTGCGGCGAGTCGACGGCCCTCATGTACTCCATCGAGGGCAAGCGCGGCATGCCGCGCATCAAGCCTCCCCGGTCCACCGAATCGGGCCTCTGGGGGAAGCCCACGTGCCTCAACAACGTGGAGACGTTCGCCAACGTCGCCCAGATCATCCTGAACGGGGGCGAATGGTTCCGCTCCATCGGCACCGCAGAGAGCGCGGGCACCAAGGTCTTCTCGCTCACGGGCGCCGTGAAGAACGTGGGGCTCGTGGAAGTGCCCATGGGGACGGACCTGCGGACGATCATCTTCGAGATCGGCGGCGGCATCCGCGGAAACGCGCGCTTCAAGGCCGTCCAGCTGGGCGGGCCCTCGGGGGGGTGCCTGACGGATGAGCATCTGCACCTGCCGGTGACCTTCGATTCCCTGCAGGACGCGGGGGCCATGATGGGCTCGGGCGGCATCGTCGTCATGGACGACACGAACTGCATGGTGGATGTGGCGCGCTTCTTCACACAGTTCTGCGTCGACGAATCGTGCGGCAAATGCGTCCCCTGCCGCGTGGGCCTCAGGGTCATGCTGGGCACGCTGGAAAAGATCATCGTCGGCCAGGGGGAGCCCTCCGACCTGGCTCTCCTGGAGAGGCAGGCGAACCACATCGCCTCCACCTCCCACTGCGGGCTCGGCCAGGCGGCGCCCAACCCCGTGTTGAGCACCCTGCGGTACTTCCACGACGAGTACGAGGCCCACATCCGGGAAAAGCGCTGCCCGGCGCTCGTCTGCGTGGACCTCATCCGCTTCGAGATCGATGCGGAGGCCTGCAAGCGCTGCGGGCTCTGCTCCAAGGTGTGCCCCGTGGATGCCATCACGTGGCAGAAGAAGGAGGTGGCCGTCCTGCACCGCGAGAAGTGCATCCGCTGCAAATCCTGCATCCGGGCCTGCAAGTTCAAGGCGATACACTAGAGGCAAACCATGATCACCCTGAAGATCAACGATATCGAGGTCACCGTCCCCCGGGGGAGCACCATCCTGGAGGCCGCCGAGAGGGCCCGCGTCTTCATCCCGACGCTGTGCCACGACAAGCGGATCACCCCCTACGGGGCCTGCCGCCTGTGCGTCGTGGAGGACCGGAAGAAGCCGGGAAGCCTCATCCCGTCGTGTTTCACCCCGGCCCGCGACCGGATGGACATCGTCACCGACACGCCCGCTATTCTGGAGGCAGTCCGGACGCAGCTTCAGCTCATCCTCGTCAATCACCCCCTGGAATGCCCCGTCTGCGACAAGGCGGGCGAATGCACCCTCCAGGACCTGGTCATCCGCTACAACATCATCGAGGCGCCCTTCGGGACGGACCGCTTTGCCCGCTACGTGGACCGTGACTCGCCGCTCATCGAGCGGGACATGACCCGCTGCGTTCTCTGCGGCCGCTGCGTTCGGATCTGCGGGGAGCTCCAGGGCCGCGACGAGCTCGAGTTCATACACCGGGGGCACAAAACCGTCGTGGCAACCGACGGGGGGCGGGCCCTCGATTGCGACTTCTGCGGGCTCTGCGTCTCCACGTGCCCCGTGGGGGCCCTCAACGACAAGCTCTTCAAGGATCGCACCCGGGTGTGGAATCTGGAGCGCAGGACAACGCCCTGCAGTCACTGCGGCCTGGGCTGCTGGGTCGACTTCCACCTCGAGAAGGGGCAACTGCGCCGGATTACGCCGACTGTCTTTCCGGACGGGAAGAAAGGCCTCATCTGCGTGAGGGGCCAGTTCGGATGGCGCGCCTTCGAAGGCCCCTCGAGGCTGTCGGCCCCCCGGGTTCGCCGGGACGGCGCCCTGCGGGAAACCGGGTGGGGCGACGCCGTCGGCTATGCCGCGAAGGCCCTCGACGAAATCCGGCGCACCCACGGCGCATCATCCCTTGCCCTGCTCACGGCGGACCATCTCACGACGGAGGAGGCCCGGGCCTGCGGCTCGATTTTCCGCGACACCCTGGGCTGCGCAGACATCGGATCCCTCCAGGCGGCGGGGTACCGGCAGATTCTCTCTGTTCTCAGCGCGAAGCTGGGGCCGTCCTGGGAGCCGGCAACGCTGAAAGATTTGAACGAGGCCGGGACCCTGATCGTCCTGGGCGGCGGTGCCGCCGAGCTCCACCCGACCCTGAAGCCCCTCGTCAACGGCCTCATGAGAAAAGAGGGCAGGGAGCTCGTCGTCCTTTCGTCGTGGCCGGACACCCTGGCTCGCCGGGCGACGCTTGCCCTGGCGATCACGGCGGGTTATGCCGAGGACTTCTTCGCGGAGCTGCATGACGCCCTTTCGGCGGAGCGAACCCATGCCTCGTCCGACATCGCCCGGTTCGGCGTCGACACCTGCGGGCTCGCCAGGCTCATCTCCCTTCTCGGGGAGGACCGGAAGACGACGGTCCTTGTTGCCCCGGACCCCTTCGGGGACAACCTGCAGCGGGCTCGGCTCGCCTCGCTGCTCCATGGACGGACACGATCGATCCTTCCCCTCGGGGCCCAGGTCAACAGTGCCGGCGCTCTCCGAAAGGCCGGCCTGTCTTCCTGCGGCGCCGCCACAGACGGGCTGTCACTGATCGAGGCCATCGAGGCCGGCCGCATCCGGGCCCTCTACCTCCTGGGCGAGGATCCCCTCGAGATCCTTCCGGACCCGTCGCGTGTGCGGGCGGCCCTGGAGAGGCTCGACCTCATTGTCTGCCAGAGCCCCTTCGAAACGGCCGTGAAGGATCTGGCCCACGTGATCCTGCCGGCGGCCCTCGCCCCCGAAAAGGGCGGGACCATCCTGTCGCTGCTGGGATTCGAAAGCGAAATCCGCCCCGTCCTTCCCCCGTTCGGGCAGAGCCGGCCGGATCGGGAGATCCTCCGGGACCTCGCCGGAGCACTCGGAACGCAAGAAGCGCCCCGCATCCATCCGCCTCCGGTGATGCCGGAGCAGACGGGGCCCGCCCGTTCAGCCGCGCAAGACAGGGGAGGCGACGGGTTTTCCTTCCGGCTCACGGCGGTGCCCTCGCTGTTCGGCGACGGGCTTCTTTCGCGGCAAAGCCCCGATCTGGCGCAAATCCGCCGGGGCCTTCGCATCGTGATGAACGGGGAGGATTTCGAGCAGATGGGTCTCGGTGAGCGTGAAATCGTGGAGGTCCGGACCCCCAACGGGTCCGCCCGGGCCGAGGCGGGGCACGACTCGGCCGTCCCGCGCAACCTGCTCCTTCTTCGCCACGCGGCGGGCAGCGACGCGGGA
>DIFQ01000125.1:8495-19854 GCA_002419215.1 Syntrophaceae bacterium UBA5744 | reverse complement strand
CCTCAAGGGAGAGGAAGATCAAGGTCAAGGTTTGTTTTAGGCTATTTTCAGCCGCCACCCGAAGGGATCCTCGGCCAACCCGTACTGGATCTCGAGAATCTGGTTATAGAGCTTCTCCGTCACGGGCCCCGTCTTTCCGCCGTTGATCAGGAGTTCTTTCCCCCTGCAGAAGATCTGGCCGACGGGGGAAACGATGGCCGCCGTTCCGGAGGCAAAGCACTCCTGGAGGGTCCCTTTGGCCCCCGCTGCCAGGATTTCGTCGAGCGAGAGCGGCCGTTCGGACACGTCCATGCCGTTGCGCTTCGCGATCTGGATGACGGAGTCGCGTGTCACGCCGGGCAGGATGCTCCCCCCGAGTGGCGGGGTGATGAGCTCGTCGGCAATGACGAAGAAGATGTTGCTCGTTCCCACCTCCTCGACGTATTTGCGCTCGACGGCGTCGAGCCAGAGGACCTGCGTGTAGCCCCTGGCGCCGGCCTTCTGACTCGCCATGAGACTCGCGGCATAGTTACCGGCCGCCTTGCAATAGCCGATGCCTCCGCGCACGGCGCGGACGTACTCCTCCTCGACCCAGATCTTCGTGGGGCTGAAGCCCTGGGGGTAGTAGGCGCCCACGGGCCCCACGATGACGAAGTAGAGGTACTCGTTGGCGGGGCGCACGCCGAGGGCCGGCTCCGTGGCCATCATCGTCGGGCGGATATACATGGAGGTACCCACCCCCCTGGGGATCCAGTCCTTCTCCACGACGACGAGTTGCTTGAGGGCCTCGAGGGCGAGCTTCTCGTCAAGAGGAGGCATGCAGAGCCTTGTGGCGGACTCGTTCATCCGTCGGATGTTCTCCCAGGGACGGAACAGGTATACAGACCCGTCGGCGCCGCGGTAGGCCTTCAGGCCCTCGAAGATCAGCTGGCCGTAGTGAAGGCTCATGGCGGCCGGGTCTATCTGCAGGGTGCGGTAGGGCTCGATCTGCGGGTCATACCAGCCCCGGCCCGTCTTGTATTTCAACGTGAAGAAATGATCGCTGAAAAGCTGCCCGAACCCCAGTTTGGACTCATCGGTCGGTTTCGTTTTCATCCTGTCCGCGGGAACCCTGTTCACTTTGATTTCCATGGCTCTTGCTGCTTCCTCCTCTTCTCTTTGATACGCTCCCCCCCTGGAGCACCAACCGTGCTGTACGCACGATGCCTTCTCGCATACGCCTTTGCTGCTTTTTAGTCAAGACCGCCTTGCTGATTTCTTCCGGGCTGTTCAAAAATGCCCGAATGCAAGGCGCCATCGATTAGAGGGTAAGAGGGTTTGAAGGTGAGAAGGTCGGAGAATCGGAGAGCAAGCATTGGCCGCGAGCTGCTCCAACGTTCTTACCCTCTCACCTTCTTACCTTCTCTTGCTTGGGGTGCGCCCCCGGTCAACAGCCCCCCTAATTCCCTCGATACTGTAAAAGATTTTCCTTCCCGATCTTCGAGATTTCGAGGCCCTTCATGGGCTCGCCGAGCGACTTGGACACCTCTGCGAGGATCTCGGGGTTCTTGTAGTGCGTGACGGCCTTGACGATGGCGGCCGCCCGCTTCGCCGGATCCTTTGACTTGAAAATGCCGGAGCCCACAAAGACGCCGTCTGCGCCGAGCTGCATCATCATGGCCGCATCGGCCGGGGTGGCGATCCCGCCGGCCGAGAAGTTCACCACGGGAAGCTTGCGGTCCCGGGCCACGAGCCTTACGAGCTCATAGGGCGCGCCCAGGTTCTTGGCCTCCGTCATGAGTTCCTCCTCGGGAAGCACGGAAAGCCTCGCGATCTCGTCGAGGATCGTCCTCATGTGCCGGACGGCCTCGATCACGTTGCCCGTGCCGGCCTCCCCTTTCGTGCGGATCATGGCTGTCCCTTCCCCGAGCCTTCGCAGGGCCTCGCCCAGGTTCGTGGCGCCGCAGACGAAGGGGACTTTGAAGTTCCACTTGTTGATGTGATATTTCTCGTCGGCCGGCGTGAGGACCTCGCTCTCGTCGATGTAGTCGACACCGAGGGCTTCCAGGATCTGGGCCTCGACGAAGTGGCCGATCCGGCACTTGGCCATCACGGGAATCGTCACGGCCTTCATGATGGCCTCGATGATGGCCGGGTCCGTCATGCGGGCCACACCTCCCTCGGCACGGATGTCGGCAGGGACTCGTTCCAGGGCCATGACGGACACGGCGCCGGCGTCCTCGGCAATTTTCGCCTGGTCCGCCGTGGTCACATCCATGATGACGCCGCCCTTGAGCATCTCGGCCAGACCGGATTTAACGGTTAAGGTTCCAAATTTTTCCATCTATCTCCAAGCCTCCTTGTGACTTATGAATCAGGGTATCGGGTATAGGGTATCGGGTATAGGGTCCGAAGGTAAGAATAATTCTATAGATTAAATCTTCTTCCTTCCCGATACCCGAGCCCCGAGACCCTAGACCCTTTCTTTATATTACAGAGCGATCCAGTGCCCGATACTGTATCGCCTCCGACACGTGCTGCGGCTGGACGTTCGTTTCGCCTTCCAGGTCGGCGATGGTCCGAGCCACCTTGAGCACCCGCGTGTAGGCCCGCGCCGAGAGCCCGAGCCGGTCGACGGCCATCTCGAGGAGCTTCTGCGATTCCTCGCCCAGCGGGCAGAACTCGCGCAGCTGCCTTCCCGTCATCCGGGCGTTGAGTCGCGTCGCGTTGCCGCCGAAACGGCTCCGCTGGATCTCGCGCGCCTTCTGCACCCGCTTGCGCACACCCGCCGAAGACTCCGCACGGCCGACCCCTGCCAGCTCCCGGTAAGGCAATGACGGCACCTCGACGTGAATGTCGATCCGGTCGAGCAGCGGCCCCGACACCTTCGAGCGGTATTGCCGGATCTGCTGGGCGCTGCACCGGCAGCTCTTCCGCGCATCGGCCAGGTACCCGCAAGGACAGGGGTTCATGGCCGCCACGAGCATGAACTTCGCCGGGTAGGTGGCGGTGATGACGGAGCGGGTGATCGTCACCTGCCCGTCTTCCAGGGGCTGCCTCAGCACCTCGAGCACGTTTCGCTTGAACTCGGGAAGCTCGTCCAGGAAGAGCACCCCGTTGTGCGCCAGGCTGATTTCCCCCGGTTTCGGCGAGTGCCCGCCCCCCACGAGCCCGGCATCGGAAATCGTGTGGTGGGGAGCCCGGAAGGGCCTTGTTCCCACGATGGCCTCGCGCCGGTCCAGCAGCCCCGCGACGGAGTAGATCTTCGTCGTCTCCAGGGCCTCCTCGAAGGAGAGCTCCGGCAGGATCGTCGGGATCCGCTGGGCGAGCATCGTCTTGCCCGAGCCGGGGGGGCCCGTCATGATGATGTTGTGCCCGCCGGCCGCGGAAACCTCCATGGCCCGCCTGGCCTGTTCCTGGCCCTGGATCTCGCTGAAATCGACGGAATAGCTCCTCGCCGAGTCACAGGCCGTCGCAGGTTCACAGCTGACAGCCGGGATGTCCTTTGCCCCGTTGAGAAAGTCCACCAGTTCGCAGAGAAACCCAACGGGGATCACCTCGAGCCCCTGCACCAGGGCTGCCTCGCCTGCATTGTCCGAAGGGACGATGAGCCCTTTCAGCTTGCGCTCCCCGGCCATGAAGGCCGAAGGCAAAACCCCCTGCACGCCCTTCACGCGGCCGTCGAGGGAAAGCTCCCCCATGACCAGGTAGTCCCGGAGCCGCTCGCGCTCGACGAGCCCTTCGGCCGCCAGGATGCCCAGGGCGATGGGCAGGTCGAAGCCGGTTCCCTCCTTGCGGATGTCGGCCGGGGCGAGATTCACGGTAACCCGGTTTTCGGGAAAGCGGTAGCCGGAATTCTTCATGGCCGCCTTGATGCGGTCGCGGCTCTCCTTGACGGCCATATCGGGCAGGCCTACCGTTGAAAACTGCGGGAGGCCCGTCGAGAGATCCACCTCCACGTCGACGGGAAAGGAATCGATTCCAACTACAGCGCTGCTCAGGACCTTGACGATCAAGTCGAATTACCCGTCACAAACCTGATTTTCATTGAAGTTATACTTAGTTGCGCATATTATAACACGATTTGAAATTTGCAAGCACTTTCGGCTTTTGTTTTCTCAAGGCCTGCGGTATGAAAAGCGCCTCGATAACATTCCGAAACAGATTGTAAACAACCCGGAACAGGATACAGGTGACAGGGATAGACGGACTTTATACAACGTCGAGATTAGAGTGGATCGAGCATCTTCTGTCCGTTTATTTGCCGAGCTTCTTAACTTCTGAACTTCCTAACTTCCGGTTTTCCCGTCTCAACCGCTGCAGAAACGGGAAAACCATGCGGAACGGAGTGACGCACTCGTGATTGGTTTTTTCGATTCCGGCTTCGGGGGGCTTACGGTGCTCAGGCGCGTCGTCGAGGCGCTCCCGCAGTACGATTATCTCTACCTGGGCGACAACGCCCGCGCGCCCTACGGCAGCCGCTCCCAGAACGTGGTCTACGACTTCACCCGCCAGGCCGTCGAGTACCTCTTTCGCCGGGGCTGCCCGCTCATCATCATCGCCTGCAACACCTCCTCGGCCAAGGCCCTGCGGCGCATCCAGCAGGAGTACCTGCCCGTCAGCTACCCGGAGCGCCGCGTCCTGGGCGTCGTCCGTCCGCTCGTCGAGGAGGTGGCCGACAGGAGAACCTTTCGCCGCGTGGGCCTGCTGGCCACGGAAGGGGTCGTCGCGTCGGAGGCCTACCTGAGGGAAATCGAGAAGCTCGACCCTTCCATCCGCGTGTTTCAGAAAGCCTGCCCGCTTCTCGTGCCCATCATCGAGGCGGGGGAACAGGACTGGGAAGGCGCCGAGATGATCGTCCGCCGCTACCTCGGGGAACTCATGAACGAGGCCGGCGCGATCGATGCGCTGCTTCTGGCCTGCACCCACTACCCCATCCTCTACGACACGATCCGGCGCAATGTCCCCGCACAGGTGGAGGTCCTGGAGCAGGGCCCTGTCGTTGCGGAAAAGCTGAGGGACTATCTCCGCAGGCATCCCGAGATGGAGCGAAAGCTCACCCGCGGCGCTGCGCGGGCATTTCTCACAACAGACCTCACCGACCGGTTCGACAGGCTGGCCCGGACCTTCTTCGGAGAAACGGTTCGCTCGCAGCTCGTCTCGCTCGAGTAGACCGGTCCGCAAGGTTGCCGGGGGCAGGCGCGTTTCGGAATTGTAACGGCGCGAGGAATTCATATTTAATCAATAAAATCAGTGTGTTGAATATCAGCGCCTCTCCTTTGTCGCGCCGCGGCATGCGCCTTGACGGGCCTTTTCTTCTGTGCTACGGTACGCCATTATTTTTGCGGCGGGAAAGCCCTGCCGACGCAGGTTGTACATGCCGCAGTTCACGCACCTCGATGAAAAAGGCAAGGCCCGGATGGTCGACGTCTCGGCGAAAGACACGACCCTTCGGGAAGCCGTGGCCCGCGGCAAGGTCCTCATGAAGCCGCAAACGGCCAGGGCCATCGAGAAGCAGTCGATCGCCAAGGGAGACGTGCTGGCCGTCGCTAAGATCGCCGGCGTCATGGCGGCCAAGAAAACGAGTGATCTCATTCCCCTCTGCCATCCTCTGGAGATCACGGCCGTCGATGTTTCCTTTCGCACCGATGCACGGCGCGGCGAAATTGAAATCGAGGCCGCAGTCCGGACGCTGGGCCGGACAGGCGTGGAGATGGAAGCCCTCACGGCAGTGAGCGCCGCGGCGCTCACCATCTACGACATGTGCAAGGCCGTGGACCGGGGGATGATCCTCTCGGAGATCCGGTTGATGCTCAAACGGGGCGGGAAAAGCGGAACCTACCGGCGAAAAAAGGATTGACGACAACACGTCCGTTGTGAAACCCATGCCAGACCGGATTTACACAATCAACAGGGCGCTCGTCCTTCCCCTGGTCCTGAATGCCCTGCTCTTGCTGGCGGTCCTGGTCCTGACGTTCATGCGGCAGGGGACATCCACGGAGAGGGTTCTCCTACTGGCGGCGCTCATCCCGATGGCCGTAATCGCGCTCGAGTCATCACTTCGGAAAGTGGAGGCGAGCGACTCGGGCCTTGTGCTGATCAAGTTTTTCAAGCGGCGGGCGCTCAACTGGGCGGATATCACCCACGTGGGGGCCCTCGCGGTCCGGAAGAAGGTTTACCTGGTCCTGACTACCACGAAAGGGTTCCACGTCCTGTCCAACGCCTACGGCCGGTTCGGGGACCTGGTCCGCGACGTCACGGGCCACGTGGAGGCCGAGCGGGTCGAGGAAGGCGCCCGGGAAATCCTCGAGGGATCCACCGGGAACCGCTCGAACATTTACGCAGCCTGGCTTGCGGCGATCCTGCTTGCGGTAGTGATCGTCATGAAGATTGCGTCCTGAAAACCATTGTGCGCATGTTGAATTGCAGAGAAAAACGGAAGCAGCCCCCGACGGACAGGAGAGAAAAGGACATGGCAGTCATGAAGGCTCAGCAACCCCGCAAGGCGGTATCCACCCTTCCCGGCATCGACGAGGTCTTCGAAAAGAAACTGGAAGAGCTCGTCATCGTCCTTTCGGCGGGACAGGGCGCCAAGAGCCAGGTTTACGACGAGATCCTTTCCCTCGTGGAACGGGGGTTGATCCGGATTGCGCTGAAGCGCAACAAAAACGTCAAGTCGGCGGCCGCCTCCTACCTGGGTATCAACCGAAACACGTTCCAGAAGAAGATGACTGCGCTGGGAATCCCCTGCAGGAAGGCGAAATAGGAACTGCAGCATCCCATGCCATTTGCCACCATGTTCTGCGACCGGCACTTTTTCAGCCATTCTCCATCCGACACGAAACCAGGATCTATCGGCAACGGGGCTACCCCCCCCAGCGACCGCCGGCCCGCGCAAAAGGGAAAGCGACTCATGAAAGTCGGTGTGCTGGCCCTCCAGGGGGCCTTCCGCGAACATATCCGGGTGCTTCAATCCCTGGGCGTCGATGCCGTCGAGGTCCGACTGCCCGGCGAGATCGACGAGGTGGACGGGCTGATCATCCCGGGCGGCGAGAGCACGACCATGAGAAAACTCATGGCCGACTACCGGTTTGTTGACACCGTCAAGGAATTCGCCGCGGCAGGAAAGCCCGTTTTCGGGACCTGCGCCGGCCTCATCGTGATGGCCGGCCGGGTAGACGGGAAAAAGCAGGACCTGCTGAACCTGATCGACCTCGACGTGGAGCGCAACGCCTACGGCCGCCAGCTGGAAAGCCGCGAGGTGGACATCCCCTGCGAGGCCCTCGGGGAGGAGCCCTTTCACGCCGTTTTCATCCGGGCCCCCCGGATCCGGGGAGCAGGCCCCGCGGTGGAGAAGCTCGCTCTGTACCGGGGCGAGGTGGTGCTCGCGCGCCAGAAGAACATTCTCGTGGCCGCCTTCCATCCCGAGCTGACCGGTGATGCGAGGGTCCACAAGCTTTTTTTGCAGATGCTCGCCCGCAGGGCACGATAATTGAAGCAACCCAGGGGTTAACATACCGCCCCCGCACGAAGAGACCGGATGACAACGGAACTTCCGAAAAAGATCACCGCGCTGCTCGACAAAGGGGTCTCCATCCCCTGCCCGTCGGCCGTCGTGATCGGCGATGAGGTCAAGACGGAGCGCATTTTTGCAAAGGGCACCGTCCTTTACCCCGGATGCCGACTTGCCGGCGAGAAGACCCTGATCGGCGCAGGCGCGAAAATCGGTTTCGAATCCCCCGCGACCCTCGTGGACTGCATGCTCGGCCCCGAGGTGGAGCTCAAAGGCGGCTTTTTCGCCCGGTCCGTTTTCCTGTCACGCTCCTCCATGGGATCAGGCGCCCAGGTGAGGGAATGCTGCCTGCTCGAGGAAGAGGCCTCGGGCGCCCACACGGTGGCTCTGAAGCAGACAATCCTCTTCCCCTTCGTCACCCTGGGGAGCCTCATCAACTTCTGCGACTGCCTCATGGCCGGCGGCACGAGCCGCAAGGATCACAGCGAGGTCGGCAGCTCCTACATCCATTTCAATTTCACGCCGAACCAGGACAAGGCCACGGCTTCACTCATCGGCGATGTGCCCCGGGGCGTCATGCTTCGCCAGGCCCCGATCTTCCTGGGAGGACAGGGAGGACTCGTGGGGCCGGTGAGGCTGGGCTACGGCACGTTGATCGCCGCAGGCACCGTCTGGGAGAACGACTGTCCCCAGGGGGGGATGCTTCTCAAGGGCTCGGCCCTGCTCTCCGAGCGCCCCCTGCACCCCGGCCTGTACCGCGAAGTGCGGCGCAAGGTCTGCAACAACCTTCTCTATATCGGCAACCTTGCCGCCCTGCGGCAGTGGTATGTGCACATCCGCAGGCCCTTCCTGCAGGCCATGGAAGGGGGCGCCGCGCTCCACGAGGGAGCCCTGGAGGTCCTCGACGGCGCAACGGAGGAACGGATCGCGAGGCTTCGCGACCTGGCCGGCAAGATGGAAACCTCCATTGCCATCGCGGAGAAGGTCCTCCAGGGAAGGGAAAAAGTGGCTCACCTGAGACACAAACGGGAGCTCCTGCAGAACTGGCCCGAAGTCCAGAAGAAGCTTTCGGGGCTTGCCGACGACTCCATCGGGGAGGGCGGGCGCAGCCTTTTCCTGAGCGCAATCGACGAGCGGCTCTCGAAGGGGGCCGACGATTATATCGCTTTCGTCCGGGCCCTGGACCGGGAATCCGCGGATACCGGTTCGGCCTGGCTGCAGTCCGTAGTGGACACTGTCGTATCCCGTGCCCTGGACTCCCTTCCCTCCTTTCGGGGGTAGGGCAAAGCCCCTGCGGGGAGCCGCTCCGGGGGAACGGGTCGTTGCCGCTGACAGGATGAACCCCGGGACCGACAGTGTCTGAGAGGAAAACATGATCTCAAAGTTCACGAAACGCATCTTTTCTTTTATGCGGCGGTGGCGGCTTTTTCTCGGCCGCAGCCCCCGGCAGGCCCCTCCCTTCTCGATCATTCTCTTCCCGGTCCGCTCCACGGTGCTGTGCTGCGGGATCGCCGGCATCCTGGCCGTCAAGAAAGGCCCGAAGCCGCCTTCGATCGACTCCGGCCCAGGCCTCGCCGATGGGTTCACCGCCATCCGCAAGGCGCCCCTGGCGCGGGTGATCGCAGGCAGGATCAAGCCGGAGGAGTATCTCTCGGGCGACGGCCCGCTCGGGCAGATGGAACAGGACCTCGTGCTTCTGAGGCAGGAGCCGCACTTCCAGGCCCTCTTCTTCGATCCGGGCAAGGCGGAGGCCCTCCGGGCCCTTATCCCCGAGATGACGGCCTTTCTGTCCGGAGAGGAACACCTCCTGGAAGCCGAAGCGGGTCGCTTCGCCACGGCGCAGTTGGAGATCATCAACAGCCGGATCATCCTTTTGAAAGATCTTATCTGGGGCCTCGAGAAGGACATCCTCTCCAACATCGAAAAGATCCTGTACCTGGCCGACGCCGACCGCGTCGGGGCGCTCACGCCGGAGAGCTTTGTCAAGTACGCCCGCATCAACTTCCTGCTCAACTGCATCGACCGGCTGGAAGTGCGGGGACGGGACTCTGCGGGAATCCAGTACTCGCTCACGCTCAAAGACCGCGAAACCCTGGGCCGCATCCTCGAAGAGATCCGGGGCCGGGGGCTCCACGACGACTTCCGCCGGCGCTGCGTCGAGCGCGACCTTCTGAACGGGTCCATCCACGTGGCCGACCACCGCCATCCCGACGGCGGCGTCTACCTCGGCTTCGTTTACAAGACGGCCTCCATCATCGGCAAGCTCGGCGAGAACGTCCGCAAGCTCCGCGAGGCGATCCGCGCGGACGGCATCTTCCGCGTCTTCGCCCGCGAGGCCACGATCTCGGAGTCGACCTTCGCCCACACCCGCTGGGCCTCGGTGGGCTCCATCACCGAGGAGAACTGCCACCCCATCAGCAGCTACACCCTCTGCGCGCACGGCCCCGACGGGCAGATCCCGCCGGCGGGCCTCTGCGCGATCCCGGCGGCGATCGCGGCGACGTTCGCCGACAAGATCGTCCCGGGGATGAAGTACTACCCGGCCTACGGCCCGGGCTGCTGGACAATCAGCGTCGTTCTCAACGGCGACATCGACAACTACCAGATGCTGCGCTCGCTTCTCGAGTCGGCCTACGGCTATGAGATTGCCCCCGAGATCACCTCGGATACGAAGATCATCCCTCTGCAGGTCGAGAGCTACCTCCTGGCGGGAAAGACCCTCGAAGAGGCCTTCCGGCTGGCCGTGAACGACTTCGAGGGCTCCCACGCCATCGCGCTTGCGAGCAACGCGGAGCCCGGGAAGATCTACCTCGCCCTCAAGGGCAGCGGACAGGCGCTATTCGTGGGCCTGCGCGAGGACCAGTACCATTTTGCCTCGGAGCTATACGGCCTCGTGGAGGGCACCTCCCGCTTCATCAAGATGGACGGCGAGAGGCCCCGCGACCCCGAGAACCCCGAGTCCTCCGGGCAGATCTTCGTCCTCGACCAGCACTCGGCAGGCGGGCTTGCCGGCATCCGGGCGCTCTACTACGACGGGCAGCCCGTGGGGCTCACGGAGTCCATGATCCAGCGGGCCGAGATCACCACCCGCGACATCGACCGGGGCGCCTTCCCCCACTTCTTCCTCAAAGAAATCACCGAGTCGGCCCAGTCGGTCCGAAAGACCCTGCGCGGCAAGTACCGCATCGAGCAGAAGAAAAACGGGAAAAAGAAGGTTCACTTCAACCTCGGCCGGGACATCCTGCCGGAGGCCTTCGTGAAGAGCCTCAAAGCGAAGAAGATCCGCAAGGTCTTCGTCATCGGCCAGGGAACGGCCGCCGTGGCCGGACAGGCCATCGCCGACGGCCTCGGCATGTACCTCAAGGGCACGCCCGTCAGCATCCAGGGGAAGAAGGCCTCCGAGATGAGCGGCTTTTTCATCTCCGAGGACCTCTCGGACACGCTCGTCATCGCCGTGACCCAGTCGGGCACCACGACTGACACAAACCGCGCCGTGGCCATGGCGGGCGAGCGGGGCGCCACGATCCTCTCCATCGTGAACCGCCGCCAGTCCGACATCACGACGAAGTCCCACGGGGTCTTCTACACGAGCGACGGCCGCGACATCGAGATGTCCGTGGCCTCCACGAAGGCCTTCTACTCGCAGATCGTGGCGGGCTACGTGCTGGCGCTGGCCTTCGCGCAGATCCTCAAGGCACGCACCGACGAGTTCATCGCGGCCGAACTGGCCAAGATGGAGAAGGCGCCGGGCCTCATGCAGCAGGTGCTGGAGAAAAAAGACGAGATCCGCCGCTCGGCCGAGCGTCTCGCCCGGCAGAAGAAATACTGGGCCATCGTGGGAAGCGGCCCGAACAAGGCCGCGGCCGACGAGATCCGCATCAAGCTCTC
>DIFQ01000125.1:0-8460 GCA_002419215.1 Syntrophaceae bacterium UBA5744 | reverse complement strand
CTCTCCTCGGAGCCCCTCATCCTCGTCTGCGCCGCAGGCAACCCCGAGACGGTCGCGGGCGACGTCGTCAAGGACACGGCCATCTTCAAGGCCCACAAGGCCTCCGTCGTCGTCTTCGCCGAGGAGGGCGAGACCCGTTTCGACCGGATCGCCGACTCGGTGATAACCATCCCGAGGGCGCCCATGCCGCTGCCGGTGATCCTCAACACGCTGGCCGGGCACCTCTGGGGCTACTACGCCGCCTCGTCGCTCGACGACGACGCCGCCTTCTTCCGGGAGTCCCGCAACGCGTTGAGCCTCGCCGTCGTCGAGCAGGACCAGAAGAACTACACCCTCTACCAGCGGATCCTCGACCGCAACCTCCACCGGATTCTCAAAGATTTCGGTGAGCAGTTCACCGATCGAAAGAACCGCGGCGTTTTCACCCTGATGAACGCCCGCACGATGACGGACATCTCGCTGCTGACGAAATACGTAGCGGGCAAGCTCCCCCTGGAGGACTTCTGGGAAGACTTCGGCGGGGAGGGCGCAAACGCCTCGCCCATTGACCTCCTGAACATCGCCTTCGGACATGCCATCGACGAGATGTCGCGCCCCATCGATGCCATCCGCCACCAGGCCAAGACGGTCACCGTCGGCACGAGCCGCAAGGAGGAGATGCTCCGCGGCGTTCTCTTCGACCTGCTCGCGAGCCTCAAGTTTGCCCCCAAAAACCTGAAAGCTGAAAACATCCTCGCCCTCGACCGGATCCAGAAGGCGATTGCCGGCGTGCGGGGCTACACCCTCTACGAAATCGGCGACCTCGACGTGGAGGGGCACCCCACGGACGGCACGACGATCTCCATCGTGAACCGCGGCGGGGTCTCCGTCGGGATGCTGTCCCGCGCGGAGACGTCGAAAGTCCTCATGGGCACGAAGCGCACGCTCGCCAGGACGGGAAATCTCTATGTGGGACAGGGACGGGTGGACGGCAGTCCGCTCGTCATCATCCCGCTGCTCAAGGGAGGTGCGGGCGTAAGCGGGCTTCTGCTCGTCCACGTGGAATTCAATCAGACGCTGTCTCCCGCCGACAAGGTGGAGATCCTGGGCGACCGATACCGTGACCTGCGCAACCTCGTGAACGAGTACAACCTCCCATGGAGCGACCGGTATCTCGAATCCATTTCTCTCGAATCTCTCTTTGGAGAACCTGTTGAAATCATTGCCGATCAAATCCGGATGAAACTGCGCCCATGAAGAATCCTCCGGCCGGCATGTAACATTTTTTTACGATGGTCATTCCGGGAAACGCAGCGATGGGTAATCCTCGTGGCCGGACAGGGTTCGCAAGCGCCGGCAAGAGCCGTGCCGGAGTGTTTGGCGCAGGATAGAATCATATTGACCTGGTTGGCGATAACGGATAAAAGTGCGAATTTCATGTTTTCCAGCAAGGAACAAGGGAGGTTCCATGGAACTGAAGCCGAGAGCCGAAGCGAAGATCGCCCGATTGCTTGAAAAGGGAGTGGACATCCCCAATCCGCTGACCCTGGATATCGGGGATGACGTCCCTGTCGAACAGATCTCCGCAAAGGGCGTCACCCTTTATCCGGGCTGCAGGATCTACGGAAAGAAGACGGTGATTTCGGCGGGCAGCAAGCTCGGATATGAAGCCCCGGCGACCGTTGAGAACTGCCAGCTCGGGGCCGGTGTCGAACTGAAGGGCGGTTTCTTCAGCAACTCCGTCTTCCTGGAGAAGGCGAACATGGGTATGGGCGCACACGTGCGCGAAGGCTCCATCCTGGAAGAGCAGGCCGGGGGCGCCCACTGCGTCGGATTGAAACAGACCATTCTTTTTCCCTTCGTGACGCTCGGCAGCCTGATCAACTTCTGCGACTGCCTGATGGCCGGGGGCACGAGCCGCCAGAATCACAGTGAGGTCGGGAGCTCCTACATCCATTTCAACTTTACACCCGATGCGGACAAGACAACACCGTCCCTGATCGGCGATGTGCCGCGGGGCGTCATGCTGAAGCAGCCCCCGATTTTCCTGGGCGGACAGGGAGGCATGATCGGGCCGTTGCGCCTGGGCTACGGAAACGTCGTGGCGGCAGGCTGCGTCCTGCGGGGGGACATCCCGGAAAGCAACAAGCTGATATACCCGCCGGCCTGCGCCGGGGGTGTGAAGGACTTCGTGCCGGCGGCGTACCCCGGCTTCAAGCGCATCGTGGAGAATAACATTCTCTACCTGGCCAACCTGGCGGCCCTGGAAGCGTGGTACCGCGAGGTGAGAAAACCGTTCCTGGAAGCGCAGGAATTCGGATCCCTCCTTTTTGCCGGCGTGATGGACCAGCTTGCCCTGGCCGGGAAGGAACGCCGCAAGAGGCTCGAGGCGATGGCGGCAAAAGCCGCTGCCGCAGTCTCGAAGGAGCTGCCGCCGGAGTCGGTCCAAGCAAGACGTGAATTTCAGGAGCATCTCAAATCCACAGGCGGCGCGTTCGCCGAGGAAGTCAAGAGCGGCGAAACGGAGAAATGCCGGGAGTCGTTCCTGAGAGACTTCCAGAAGGCAACGGGGGGCGACAGGCGAAATTACATCGCCGCCGTCCAGGGCCTCCCGTCGGACGTCTCTTCACAAGGCGTCCGGTGGCTCAGCCTCCTGGTGGATGAGTATTGCGCAAGGGCCGCGACGGCCGTGCCGTCCCTGAACCTGTTCAAGAATCAACGATGAATCCCTGATGAAGGAGAAAAAGATGGGCAAATTATTTGGAACCGATGGAATACGAGGAGAGGCGAACCGCCACCCGATGAGCGCGGAGATCGCTTTCGGTGTCGGTCAAGCCGTGGCACACGTGTTCAGGAAGAACGGACACCGCGCCCGGGTCATCATCGGGAAGGACACACGGATTTCGGGGTACATGCTGGAAAGCTCCCTCGAGGCCGGGATCACCTCCATGGGAGGCCACCCCTACCTGGTCGGCGTGCTGCCCACCCCCGGCATCGCCTTTATCACCCAGAGCATGCGCGCCGATGCCGGCATTGTGATATCCGCCTCCCACAATCCCTTTCAGGACAACGGGCTCAAGATTTTCGGGGGCAACGGGTTCAAGCTGACCGATGAGGAGGAAGACCACATCGAAGACCTCATCCTCAACAAGAAGCTCACCGATCTTCTGCCGACGGCCAAGGGCATGGGAAAGGCCCACCGCATCGATGACGTCCACGGACGCTACATCGTCTTCCTGAAAAACACCTTCCCGCGCAATCTCTCCATGGAGGGGATGAAAATCGTGCTGGACACGGCCAACGGCGCCACCTACCGGGTAGCGCCCGAGGCGTTCATCGAGCTCGGGGCCGACGTGGAAGTGATCCACAACACGCCGAACGGCGTCAACATCAACGAACGATGCGGATCGCAGCACACCCAGGATCTGAGGAAACGAGTGGTGGAGAGCGGGGCGGCCGTCGGCCTGGCCTTTGACGGGGACGGCGACCGGCTCATCGCCGTGGATGAAAAGGGCAACGAGATCACGGGCGACCAGGTCCTCATCATCTGCGCCAACATGCTGAAAAAAGACGGGAAGCTGAAGAACGACCTGCTGGTGACCACCGTGATGAGCAACCTGGGATTGAGGGTCGCCTGCAAAAAATACGGATTCAACCACCACGCTTCCAAAGTGGGGGACCGCTACGTACTGGAAGACATGCTGCGCATGGGATCGGTCATCGGCGGCGAGGAGGCGGGCCACATGATCTTCCTCGACCACCACACCACGGGCGACGGCATCATTGCCGCCCTGCAGCTGATCGCCGCCATGGCCAGGGAGGGAAAGCCCCTCTCCGAGATGGCGGCCATGATGGACATCTTCCCGCAGAAGCTGATCAACGTGGACGTGCAGCGCAAACCCGACATCGAGACCGTCCCGAAGCTCATGGAGGTCATCCGGCAGGTGGAGAGGGAACTGGGAGAAGAAGGGCGCGTGCTGGTCCGCTACTCCGGCACGCAAAACATGTGCCGCGTGATGGTGGAGGGTCCGACCGCAGCGGCGACGGAAAAGTACTGCTCGCAGATTGCAGATATCGTGAAGAGCGAACTCGGCTGATTCATTTCAGAAAGGAAAAGCCATGGGGATCACTGTATTTGTGACAAGTGATTTTGATCACATGAGTGAAATCGCCGCGGCCATCGTCACCAAAAAAATTCTCGAGACGCTCGGGAAGAAAAAAGAGGCGGTACTGGGGCTTGCCACGGGGAACTCGCCCACGGGACTATACAAACACCTGGCACGCGCGGCCAACGACGAACGGTTCGATGCCGGCCGCATCCGAAGCTTCAATCTCGACGAGTATGTGGGCCTGCCCGGAGACAACGCTCAACAGCGGGTAGTCCATCCCGAGAGCTACGCCTACTTCATGATCCAGGAATTCTTCGGGCTCCTCAGGAACAAATTCATTGAAACCAGCGTCCCCTGGGGTTCGCTGATCGACCAGAAGCGATTGATCCGGGAATTGAAGGAAAACAAAAAGGACTGGGCATTTCGGGGAACCGACGCCGGGAAGTCCATCGCCATCAGGGCAAACCCGGCGTCTACCTATCTCTCCTGGATCCGGAAGGATATCCTGGACGGGTACCGCCGGAAGATCAAGGCGGCAGGGGGGATTGACCTGCAGATCATCGGGGTGGGCGGTCGCGGACACGTGGCCTTCCACGAATCGGGGATCCCATTCAAGGGTTCATCCGTCATGCTGGTCAAGTTGGACGACAATACCATTGCCAACGCGGTGAAAGACGGCCACTTCCCCACTGCAGGCGATTCCCCGAATTATGCCGTGTCCATGGGAGCCGAACTCGTCTATCAGGCAAAAACGGTCCTGCTGCTGGCAAACGGCGAGCGGAAAGTCGCGTCCGTGGCGCAATCGCTCCTGGGCGGCGTGACCCCCGAGATCCCCATATCCTATGGCCAGATATACGCCGAAAAAGGCGGCAACCTGATCTACGTGATCGACCGGATCGCAGCAAAAGAGCTCCTGGCAAATCAAAAGCAACTGAAAAGCAAGGGCGTTGTCCTGAAGAACCTGGTCAACAATTCGTAGAAAATAAAAAAGCCGTTCAGCCTCATCACCGGCGGCGTTCCGTCTTCCCGTCGCCGGGAGCCAGAAGCGGCATCCATCGACTTCGTGTTCGAAACGCACGGCTTCAGCGTGACAAACGGGAAGCTGAAAACCCCAAAAGGATCCCGCGCATGATCGCCATTCTCGACTTCGGTTCCCAGTACAACCAGCTCATCGCCCGGCGTGTCCGGGAGTGCCGCGTGTACTGCGAGATCCTCGACCACGACATCTCGCCTGCCGAGCTCAAGGCCCGGAAGGTCCAGGGCATCATCCTCTCGGGGGGTCCCGCCAGCATTTTCGACAAGGGAGTCCCGAAGTGCGATGCGGGGATCTTCGAACTGGGCGTCCCCGTCCTCGGGATCTGCTACGGCGTGCAGCTCATGGCCTACACGCTGGGCGGCAAGGTCACCGCCTCGCCGCTTCGCGAATACGGGCCCGCGGAGCTCACGCTCAACGATCGGGGCAAACACTCCCTGCTGTTTGCGGGCCTGGAGGGCCGCCAGCGGATCTGGATGAGCCACGGCGACCGGGTCACGAAGCTTCCCGGGGGATTCTCCGTTGCCGGCACGACGGTGAACTGTCCCGTCGCCGTCATGGAGAACCCGCAGCGCAAACTCTACGGCGTGCAGTTCCACCCCGAGGTGCACCACACGGTCAACGGAATCGCCGTCATCCAGAACTTCCTCTTCCGGGTCTGCGGCTGCAGCCCAACCTGGACCATGGGCTCCTTCATCGAGGAAAACGTCCAGCGAATCCGCAAGCAGGTGGGAAACGAACGCGTGCTCTGCGCGCTCTCGGGCGGCGTGGACTCGTCGGTGCTCGCCGTGCTCCTGCACAAGGCCATCGGGAAAAAGCTGGTATCGATCTTCGTGGACAACGGGCTACTGCGGGAGAACGAGGTGGAGGAGGTCGTCTCCACTTTCCGGGACCAGTACCATCTGAACTTCCGGCTCGCGCGGGCCAGCGAACGGTTCCTGAAAAAGCTGGCGGGCGTCACCGACCCCGAGCGCAAGCGCAAGATCATCGGCCGCGAGTTCATCGCCGTCTTCGACGAGGAGGCCAGGAAACTGGGCAAGATCAAATTTCTCGCCCAGGGGACTCTCTACCCGGATGTCATCGAGAGCACCTCCTCCTTCGGGGGGCCCTCCGTCGTCATCAAGAGCCACCACAACGTGGGCGGCCTTCCCGCGAAGCTCAAGATGTCGCTCGTGGAGCCGCTCAGGGTCCTCTTCAAGGACGAGGTGCGGGAGCTGGGCCGGGAGCTGGGGCTGCCCGAGTCTCTCGTCGGGCGGCACCCCTTCCCGGGGCCGGGACTCGCGGTGCGCATCCTGGGACCCATCACGAAGGACAAGCTCGCCGTCGTCCGGAAGGCCGACGCCATCCTCCGCGAGGAGGTCTGGAAGGCGGGCCTCTTCAACCACGTCTGGCAGGAGCTGGCGGTGCTGCTTCCCGTCAAGACCGTCGGCGTCATGGGCGACGGGCGGACCTACGAGAACGTGATCGCCCTGAGGGCCGTCACGAGCACCGACGGCATGACGGCCGACTGGGTGCGCTTCCCCCACGACGTCCTCGAGAAGATCTCGAGCCGCATCGTCAACGAGGTCAAGGGCGTCAACCGCGTCGTCTACGACATCAGCACCAAGCCGCCCAGCACGATAGAGTGGGAATGATCTCAGGGTATAGGGTTTCGGGTATAGGGTATAGGGTCGAAAGGAACAGGGAAACTTCAAATAGATTCTTCTTCCTTCCCGATACCCGAGCCCCGATACCCGATACCCCCCTTGCGGACCTGATAGACCAGACAGACCAAATAGACAAGATAGACCAGAGAGACCCGAAAGGTTGATTGCATGCGAACGAAATTCATATTCATCACCGGCGGTGTTCTGTCGTCCCTGGGCAAGGGGCTCGCGGCGGCTTCCATCGGCTGCCTGCTCGAGGCCCGCGGCCTCACCGTGACGAACATCAAACTGGACCCCTACATCAATGTCGACCCCGGGACGATGAACCCCTTCCAGCACGGAGAGGTCTTCGTCACCGACGACGGGGCCGAGACGGACCTGGACCTGGGCCACTACGAGCGCTTCACCAGCTCGAAGCTCGGCAAGCTCAACAACCTCACGACGGGCCAGGTCTACTTCTCCGTCATCACGAAGGAGCGCCGCGGCGACTACCTGGGCGGCACGGTGCAGGTGATCCCCCACATCACCAACGAGATCAAGGAATACGTCCACCGGGCCGCGGAGGGCTACGACGTGGCCATCGTCGAGATCGGCGGCACCGTGGGCGACATCGAGGGCCTGCCCTTCCTCGAGGCGGCCCGGCAGTTCCGCTACGACGTGGGCAAGCAGAACGCCGCGTTCATCCACCTCACCTGGGTGCCCTTCCTGAAGACGGCGGGCGAGGTGAAGACCAAGCCCTCCCAGCACAGCGTGGCGGCCCTGCGGCAGATCGGTATCCAGCCGGACATCCTGCTGTGCCGCACGGAGAACTACCTGGCCGACGACATCAAGGCCAAGCTTGCCCTCTTCTGCAACGTCGAGGTGGAGTCCGTCTTCACGGCCAAGGACGTGGAGCACATCTACGACGTGCCCCTCATGTTCAACCAGCAGGGCGTGGACGAAAAGATCGTGAACCTGCTCAACATCTGGACGGGCCAGCCCAGGCTGGGCGAGTGGGAGGAGATGGTCACCCGGATGAAGAACCCCAGGCACGAGGTGACGATCGCCATCGTCGGCAAGTACGTCAACCTCGTCGATTCCTACAAGAGCCTCAATGAGGCCCTGGCCCACGGCGGGATCGCCAACGACGCCCGCGTGAAGCTCGTCTTCACCGACTCGGAAAAGATCGAGAAGGAGGGTGTCGGCGACAAGTTCAGGGACATCGACGGGATCCTCGTCCCCGGGGGGTTCGGCAACCGCGGGATCGAAGGGAAGATCCAGGCCATCCAGTATGCCCGGACTCACAAGGTCCCCTACTTCGGGATCTGCCTGGGCATGCAGGTGGCCGTCATCGAGTTCGCCCGCAACGTCGCCGGGATGAAGAAGGCCAACAGCACCGAGTTCGACCCGGAAAGCCCTTACCCCGTCATCGATTTTCTGCCCGAGCAGCGCCACATCACGGACAAGGGGGCCTCCATGCGCCTCGGATCCTACCCCTGCGTCCTTGACAGCAAGTCCTTCGCCTTCAGCGCCTACTGCGACAAGGAAATTGACGAGCGCCACCGACACCGCTACGAGTTCAACAACGACTTCCGGGAGGCGCTCACGAAAAAGGGCCTGAAGATCACGGGGACCTCGCCCGACAGGAACCTCGTCGAGATCGTGGAAATCCCCGATCATCCCTGGTTTCTGGGCTGCCAGTTCCACCCCGAGT
>DIFQ01000115.1 GCA_002419215.1 Syntrophaceae bacterium UBA5744 | reverse complement strand
CTGGGCTACCGGGTCGCCGCCCTCACGGCCCACGGCCAGGAACACACACATAAATACCTTCAAGATCTCGGCGCCACGGACTTCGTGTCCGGGCCGGAGTGGAGTGAGCAGCCGCGGCCGCTGGAGACCCAGCGCTGGGCCGGCGCGATCGACACGGTGGGGGGCAGCGTCCTCGCCCGGGTGCTGGCCGAGATGAACTACGGCGGCTGCGTGGCGAACTGCGGCCTTGCCGGAAGCTCCGATCTGCCGACGACAGTCATGCCTTTCATCCTGAGAGCCGTGAGCCTCCGCGGGGTCGATTCGGTGATGTGCCCGATCCCCCGACGCAAGGCGGCCTGGTCCAGGCTGGTGCGCGACCTGCCGGCACAGACGCTCGAGAAGATCACCCCCGGCATCATCTCCCTTGCCGACGTTCCGAGGTACGCCACAGAACTGCTGGCCGGGAAAGTCCGCGGGCGCATCGTGGTGGGAGTGAGGGCGTGATGCGGGCGATGCCCGCAGTGACCAGTGACCGGTGGCCAGTGACCAGTGAAAGAAAGACGGAGAGAAGGGTTCAGGCAGGCAAATAACAGTAAACAAGCCATTGCGAAAAAGATAGGATCGGGGAGAAACTTCCCGATCCATTTTTTCTGTGGCCTGTAGCCTGAACCCCGCGCGAAGCGTCAAGGCAAACCGTCGATGAACTTCTTTACCTGCAAGGCCCATCCGCTCGTCATGATCCGCAGGGCGGTTTTCCCCTCCGCCGCGCAGAAGGTGGCCGTCACATGGCCCCCGCCGCCCGAGAAGGTCAGCCCGCCGTGGCATTCCTGCCTGATCTCCAGCCCGAGGCCGCCTGTTCCGAAGAATTCTTTCATCTGCTTTTCAATCTCCTCCACAGGGAGTGCTGTGCGGACTTCCATGTTCAGCATCTTGATCTTCCCGACGATCTCGTTGAAGGGACAGGGGGGAGCCTTCATGACACCTCCGCGTCGTGCATCTTCTCGTACCTTATACGCAGGCGGGCCGATCATCCACAGAAAATTTGACGGGCCGCGACAAAAGACCTTGACAAATCAAGGCACCGGGGCAAAATAGCCCCAAATACCGGGGATTTCCGGTCTACCAGTGCCGAAACCGGAAAAGGAGAGGAAAACATGCGACACGGGAAACTGCTTCTGCTGATGATTCTGTCGGGTGTCCTGCTGACGGGTTGCGCTTCCATGCACGCGGCTGACGTGCAGAAGGCCCGCGAGGCCGACAAGCTCACCGTCGGGACGGTGCAGCGCGAGATCCGCGTCGGCATGTCGGGCGCCCAGGTGGCGGAAGCCCTCGGCTCCCCGAATATCGTCACGACCGACGAGAAGGGAAGGGAGGTCTGGGTCTACGACCGGATTTCGACGGAGAACGTCTACTCTTCAAGCACGGCCCTGATCCTCGGCATCCTCACCGGCGGCTCCGGCGGGGGAGGGGGCCTGGCCGGGCAGAGCTCCGGCGCCAGCTCCTCGACCCAGAAGTCGCTCACGGTGATCGTCAAGTTCGACGAGCAGAAGAAAGTGCGCGACTTCGCCTATCGCTCATCGACGTTTTGATGGATATGGGCTCGTTTGTTCGCATCGGGAGCGCACTGCTGGCTGGCGTGCTTCTGCTGGCAGGATGTGCCGCCGTCACGCTCGACAAGGACCTGAACCTGACGCCGGAGATGCTTGCGCAGCGCCAGGTGCAGACGCGGCGCTTCGACACGACGGACGAGCAGAAAATCCTCAGGACCTGCGCGGCACTCCTCCAGGACACGGGTTTCAACATCGACGAGTCCGAGGCGAGGCTCGGGATCCTGACCGCGTCCAAGGAACGCGATGCGACGGATGCGGTGCAGTGGGCCACGTATCTTGCCATTTCTGTTTTGCTGGGCGTGCCCATACCGCCCGACAAGGATCAGGTCATGAAGGCCTTTGTCACGACCCGGCCCGTCGGCACCGAGGGCAGGCAGGTCGCCGTCCGCGTTGTATTTGAGCGGGCCGTGTTCGATACGGATGGCCGCCTCACGAAAATGGAGGCCTTGAACGACCCGAAAATGTACCAGTCCTTCTTCGAAAAACTGTCCAAAGCATTGTTCCTGGAGGCCCATGACTTCTGACAGATCGAAACGGAATGTTCTCCTGCTGATCCCGCTCCTCCTCCTGGAGGCGGCGTGCGCGACGACCCACGACCGGCTGCTCGACATGGACACCAGCCAGGTCCAGCTGCGCAGCATCCAGTCGAGGGCCTTCGACACGACGGACAAGGAAAAGACGATGCGGGCCATCATCGCCACCCTGCAGGATCTCGGCTTCATGCTCGACCGGGCCGACTACACCCTCGGCGTCGTCGCGGCCAGCAAGGCGCGGGCCGACTCGATGCAGATGCAGGCGGCGGCCAGCCTGAGGGTCACCGTGACCGTGCGGCCTCGGGGCGAGAAGCAGCTCCTGGTGCGGTGCAATGCGGAATATTTGCGGAGCCCCGTCACGGACGCGAAACCCTATCAGAATTTCTTCAACTCCCTCGAAAAGGCGATGTTCCTCGAGGCACACCAAGTTGATTAGTCAGGGCCGGTCAGGGCATCGCGCTGATTGCCCTGTGTTTATCTGCGAGCACCAAGTTCGCGAAGAGCGGAAGAGCAGAAGTGAGGAAGAGCGGACAAGAAATCCTTCCTTCCACACCGCTCTTCATAACTTCCTAGCTTCATAACTTCCGTCCTTTCTGGGCCGGTGAGCAAGAATGCAAAAAGGGCAGAGCCGATATCCGGCCCTGCCCTTTTTATGTATTTGTACCTTCCCTATACCCTGGACCCGATACCCTATACCCCCTTTTTCGTCTTTTTCCCGTTCTTCGTCTTCTGCAGCTTCGCCTTGAGCGAGGCGCCGATGAAGGCCGCAAAGAGCGGGTGGGGCTTGCGGGGCTTGGACTTGAACTCGGGGTGGAACTGGCAGCCCA
>DIFQ01000116.1 GCA_002419215.1 Syntrophaceae bacterium UBA5744 | reverse complement strand
CAGGACAGCCTCGGCCTCCGCGAGTCGGGAGCGCGCCGTGTCGTAGGTGAGCTTTACCGTCTCCCACTCCTTCTTGGAGCCGACCTGCCTGGAATAGAGCTGATCGTAACGCTCCTTGTTCGACCGCGCTTCCGCAAACACGTCGCGGGCGCTGGCCACACCGGCCTCGGCCCGTGCCACGTCATCGGGCAGGGTCTTGCGGTAGACCTCCAGGAGCGCCGACGCCTGTTCCCGGCTCCGTTCCGAGCGGTCGAGCGTCGCCTTCGCCTGATCGCGGGCCGCCTCGAACTCGGCGCCGTCGAGCTCCGCCAGAGGCTGGTCCTTCTCCACGCGCTGTCCCTCTGCGATGAGGACCTTCGCCACTTTCCCGCCGACCTGGAAGGAGAGGTTCGAGATGGTGGCGGCCTCGATCGTCCCCGAGTAATAGAGTCCGTCTTTTTTCATGCCCTGCTGACCGAACCAGACCATGAGTCCCGCTCCGAGCAACAGAAGCACAAATGCGCCGATGATGATCCTTCTCTTTTTCACCGAAACCCTCCTCGATCGGTCTGGTCTGTTTCCATTATTTACCGACCCGGCCCCTCGTTGCCACCTTTTTTACTTCGCCGGCTTCCCTCGCCGGGCCCCTGAATCGCCGATCGCTGCGGTACCCCGGACGAACAGGTTCACGAACTCGACGGCAAACCGGTCATTCCGACGCCGATTGCCGGCGGTCTCGAAGAAAAACCCCAGAAAATGGACGTACGAGAAGAACGCCCCGAGGAACGCCTTCGCCGCGGCGTCGGGGTCGAAATCCCGGAGGACGCCCCGGGCCTGCAGCCGCCGAAAATATTCGGCCAGCATCCTGACCATTTCCCCGAGAAATCCCCGAAAGATGCTCTTCACCTGGGACGGGTAGAGATGCCTCTCCGCGAGCATGATCCGGATGAGGTCCCGACGCTCGTCGAGCGTCGCCAGAAACCGTCGGGCGATCGCCAGAAGGGCCTCTTCGTAACTCGCCTCGTCCAGCCCGGGCAGGATCCCGCGCAGCGCCGGCAGGAAGGAATACCGCCGGATCACCTCCTGGAAAAGCGCTTCCTTGGTCGGAAAATGCCTGAAGAGGGTCACCTCGGCCACCCGGGCCTGGCGGGCAATCCCCCGCGTCGTGGCCCCCAGGAAACCCTTTTGCGAGAAGAGCTCCTGCGCCGCGTCCAAAATTCTGTTCCTGGTCTGTTCTGCGCCCATGATAGTAAGCACTTACTTACATTTGCGGGGTGGACTTGTCAAGGGGATGTTTAGGGTGCCTGAGCGATAAGGGAGGATTCGGGATTCAGGATTCCGGCTTCCGGCCGCAAGACGGTTGCATGCTCCCGGTCGTGAGGCGGACATCGGGAATCCGGATTCCGGTACTCAGACGAGAAACGGCCGGGGAAGCGTTGAGCACGGCGCAAACCGGGCGGAACAGGAGTCGGGGCACATGGGGCAGCGGCAAGCAACACGCCGCAAGGTCCGACAGGGCGGGAACGTGCCCTGCGATCCGAACCTCCCGGCTTGCTGCTCCCGACGGAAGCCGTGCCGCAGGGTCCTGGATGCATGCGGCTCTTCCCTGGACCCTGTACCCGACACCCTGTACCCTTTCTTTCCGGCGGGCGGGCGGTTCCCACCCGCAGCGTTTCCGGCCGGGATCCGGTTCTCCGGAGCGCGCGCCCGTCAAGGCCGCGGTGTCATTCCTTGATGTCGAAGTGGCGATCGAGGCGCATGGTCTTCAGCAGACCCAGGATCTCCTTCGACACGTTGATGATCGCGAGCCGGCCCTGCTTCTTCTTGAGCGAGTTGTGGGCCGCGATCAGCACCCCGAGGCCGATGGAGTCGATCATCTGCACGCCGGCCAGATCGATTGTCACGTCCGTAACGCCCTCCTCGATGAGGGACCAGAGGTTGCGCCGGAGTTCCTGGGCATAGGATGCGACAATGTCCCTGCCCGGTGCGATGAGCGTCTGTTTTTCTTTCTTGATTGCCTGTTCCATGAAACCTCCTGTTGCTTCAATCTGCAAGATAGTCGGTGACACAAGGCCCGCGGCGTCACTCACACTGCCAGAATACGGCGAGCCGGTTGCCCTTTTCGTTGTACTGAAAGCCCGAGGAGTAGAGCGTCATGATGGCGATCCCCCGGCCGGAATCCGCGGTGATGTCCGGAACTTCCGCCGTCCGGCTCTTCCAGTCGAACCCGTCGCCGTCGTCCTCCACTTCCATGGTGAGCGTGCCGGCACCGAGGCTCAAGCTGTATCGGACCCTCGAATCCTCCTCGTGGCGGCTCCCGTAGAGCACCGCGTTGGTGAGGGCTTCCCTCATGATGAGCAACACGCCGAAGGCGCTGACCCCCGCGCCGCTTTCCTCGAGGAAGCGCTCCGTCTCTTCGCCGGCCCGGTCGATGTACCGGAGCTTCGGCGAAAGGAACATGTCCAGGCGTCCCGGTGCCTTTGTGACCTCGTAAACATCCATGCATCTCGTCCTTGCTGTCCGTCCTCGCTATTCGACGTCTGCAAAATACGGTCCCGACGACCCTTTCGGCAACGCCGTCACACTTCCACGCCGAGCAGCAGGATATCGTCCTGCAGGCGACTCCGGTCCGGGCAGATCAGGGATACGATCTCGTTGACGGCCCTTCCGATCGGGAGGTCGCGCGTTTCCACACAGCAGGCCATCAGCGCGTCGATCCCCTCCTCGCGGCTGCGGGGATCCTCTCCGAAGACTTCCAGCAGGCCGTCCGTGAAAAGAAAGAAGCGGTCTCCCCCGCTGACATTCACACGGAGCGGCTCAAAGAGGACATCGTCGAAGACGCCCAGGATGTCGCCCTCGGCCGCCAGCGGCCGGATCTCACCGCCTGCGGTGAGGTACAGCATCGGAGGATGCCCCGCATTGACAACGGTCAGCTCCGAGGCCCTGCGGTCGAGCCGCGCGTAGACGCCTGTCAGGTGCTCACCGTTTTTCATGAGGCTCGAGAACACCCGGTTGATGACCTGCATCGTTTCTGCGGGCGGGATCTGCGGTCCCGTGTTCTGGCTGATCAGGGCCTTCAGGGCAAAGGTGTTGTAGGAGGCGCGGATATCGTGCCCGCTGAAATCGGCGGCGAAATAGCCGAAGGCCCCTTCCCCCGCGGGAAATACGTCATAGAAGTCCCCGCCGGCTTCGATGATGGGGGTGTAGCTCACCCCGAAGAGAGCCTCGGGGAACTCCACCGGCTGCGGAAGGATCGCCTGCTGGGCCTCGTGAACCTGCTTGAGCTTCGCCGCCTGCAACTCGATGATGCCCCGATAGGAATCCCGCGTCTCGAGGTGCCGGCCCACCCGGGCGAGGACCTCCGTCTTGTCGAAGGGCTTGGTCATGTAGTCCACGGCCCCGAGTTTCAGCCCCGTCACCTTGCTCTCCGTGTCGGTCTTGGCCGACAGGAATACAATGGGAATGTGGGCCGTTCGCGGATCTTTCTTCAGCAACTCGCAGGATTCGAAGCCGCTTTCGCCCGGCATCATGATGTCCAGCAGGATCAGATCCGGCAGGCGCAAGGCGGCAAGGCTCCTGCCGTCGGGCCCGTTCTCGGCCGCGAGGGTCCCGTAGCCGGCGCTTTTCAGTATTTTTTCGAGCAGCTTGACGTTCACGGGGTGATCGTCGACGATCAGGATCGTTCCCTTGCCCGGCATCGTTTCCCTGGTTTCCATGGGTCCAATCGTCATGCGTTTCGTCCTTCGCCGGGGTGCGGCTTCATGACCAAATGCCTCTGGCAAGGCCCGATGCCCCCCCGTTTCCATTCTTCTGGTACCCGTTTCCGGTGAGCACGGCCTTGACGCTCCGGGAGAGCTGCTCCAGGTTGAAGGGCTTCTGGATGAAGCCGTTGCAGCCCCGCTCGAGGATTTTCGTCGCCTCCCCGTCGATGCTGTACCCGGAGAGCAGGAGCACCTTGACCTCGGGGTTCATCGCCTTCATGCAGTCATAGGCCTGCCCCCCTCCCATCCTGGGCATCACAATGTCCAGCAGAACGAGGTCGATCTCGTCGCGCCGTCCCCGGTAGACCTCCACGGCCTCCTCGCCGTCGCGGGCCGTGATGACGCGGTATCCCATGGTCTGCAGCAGGTCCCGGCCGATCTCGAGCATCATCTGCTCATCGTCGACGAGCAGGATGGTTTCGCTGCCCCGTTTGATCGGTTCGTGCGCCTCGGCGCCGTTGCGCACGACGGGCTTGTCCGTCGCAGCGAGGTAGATCCGGAATGTCGACCCCTGTCCTTTCTCCGATTCGACATCGATGAACCCCCCGTGGCCCTTGACGATGCCGTAGACGGAGGCGAGCCCCAGCCCCGTCCCGCGTCCCATCTCCTTGGTCGTGAAGAAGGGCTCGAAGAGCCGCTCCATGGTCTTGCGGTCCATGCCCGTCCCGGAGTCCGTGACGGTGAGCAGGACGTAGTTGCCCGGTTTGGGGTTGTAGAGCTTTCCCTTCATGGCATGGTGATCCGTGTTGACCGTTCGGACCACGAGGGTCCCGCCGCCCTGCATGGCATCGGCGGCATTGACGAAGAGGTTCATAAGGACCTGCTCGAGCTGGCCGGCGTCGGCCTCGATGGCGTAGAGCTCGCGGGAGAGTTCCTGGTGGATGAGGATCTCCTTTCGCGTCCGGTTGAAGGTTTCGCAGGCCTCCTGGACAAGCTGGTTCAGGTCGATCGGCCTGACCTCGTAGCGGCCCTTGCGGGCATAGCCCAGGAGCTGGGACGTGAGCCGGGAGCCGCTCTGGACCTGCTTCTCGATGCTTTTGAGCCGCTCGTAGAAGGGGTGCTTCGGGTCCAGGTCGAAGAGCATGAGCGAGATGTTCCCCTGGATGACCATGAGAAGGTTGTTGAAGTCATGGGCGATACCGCCGGCCAGGGTACCCACGGCCTCCATCCGTTGGGCATGGTGGAACTGGGCCTCGATCCGCTTGCGCTCGCTCACGTCGTCGAGCACCATGATGAGGGTGCGCTTCATCTCGTCGCGGATCGGCAGCAGCTTGATCATGAACTCCCGGTCGTTGAGCTTTACGGGGCTGTCAGCCGTCACGACATTCGCCTCGGCCGTCACGCGGTCGATCATGTCCCGCACCAGGTCCTGTTCCTTGCGGCTGAAGAGCCCGAGCACGCTCGAGGCCAGAAGACGCTCCTCGGGAATGCCGGTGAGGGTGATGGCCGTAGGGTTGGCAAAGACGATGCGCCCCCCCGGGGTGATCTCCAGGATGCCCTCGGAGAGGCTCCCCAGCACGACCTCGTAGTGCTTCCAGATGGAGAGCAGCTCCTTTGTGATCTGCCGCGAGTAGAGGTTCTCGACGCCGAAGATGCGCTGCTGCACGTCTGGCGAGCGACGGTGCTCGGCATCGTGGAGCGCGGCCGCGACATACTGGCCCATCTTGTCCAGCGGCCCCTTGGCGATGCAGGCATTGGCCCCGATGGCCCGGAAGTCGATCTGCTCCTCGGCGGCGGCGGCCGAGAGGATGATGAGGTAGGCGTCCTTCATTTCGGGCATGGCCCGGATGATCTGGCAGAGCTTCTTGCCGTCGATGTTGGGCATGATGAGATCCACGAAGATGATGTCCGGGCGCCAGGTTTCCAGGATGTCAAGGGCGTGCAGGCCGTCCTCGGAGGTGAGGACCTCATGACCGTCCTTGCGCAGGAACTTGGACATGTACTCCAGGATGATCGGGTGGTTGTCCACGACGAGGATTTTTTTCTTTTTCATGCCGCAAATCCTTTCGTCTCGGGTCCGGCGGGCCTCGCCCCCCGGACCGCATTTCTTCCCTCGCGCTTTGCCTGGTATAAATACCTGTCGGCCTGCTCCATGAGCACGTCAAAGGAGACCTTCCCGGGCTGCCGGGCCGGCTGGTAGTTCGCCACGCCGAAACTCGATGAGATGCCGATCTCCCTGCCCCTCAACCGGAACGGGGTCTCGCACACGAGCCGGCGCAGCCGCTCGGCCACGATGTAGGCCGAAGCCAGATCCGTTTCCGGCAGCACGATGAGGAATTCCTCGCCGCCGTAACGGGCGATCCAGTCCACGTCGATGCGGATGGAGCCGGCGATCCGGCCCACAAAATCCTTCAGGATCTGATCGCCGGCCCTGTGCCCGTAGCGGTCGTTGACGTCCTTGAAGTGGTCGATATCGCACATGATGAGCGACAGCGGGTGCCCGTAGCGCTGGGAGCGCTTCAGCTCCTGCTGGAGACGCTCCGTGAGGTACTCGCGGTTGAAGATCCCCGTAAGGGAATCCCGGATGGACAGGGCGCGCACCTCTTCGTTCGTGAGCCGCAGGGAGCGCTCGAGTTCGATCACCCGCAGGGCAGCCTTGAGACGGGCGGCAAGATCGGCCGCATCGACGGGTCTGGCCAGGTGGGTATCGGCCCCGGCCTCGAGAACCTTGAGGATTTCGGATTTCCGGTTTCCACGGGTCAGCATCATGACGTATACGTAGCCGGGACGGGTGCCGGCGCGGAGGGTCCGGCACAGCTCGAAGCCATTCATCCCGGAGAGGCGAGAGTCCGCAATCACGAGGGGAAAGAACTCCCCCGCCATGGCGGAAACGGCTTCGGGGCCGTTCGTCGCGGTCACGATTTTCCGGTATCCCGCATCGGCGAGGGCTTCCCTCAGTCCCTCCCGGTCCGACGGGGCGTCCGCGGCAATCAGGATCGGCATGGATCGTTGTTCAGTCATTCGGGTAACCACCCCCCGGAGCACGACGCTCCGGAGTCTCTGAACCGTTTTGTGCGGGGATCACCCCCCGCCGGCCTGTCAATGCTTCTCGAGGGCCGCCGAGATCGATGTGAGCTTCTGCGCGATCTTGCCGATGGCCTCATCGGCCCCGTCGAGCTTCTGCGCCCGGGCGTCCGCCTCGACGCGCTTCGCGATCTCGTAGATGTCGTTGAAACCCAGGTTGGCCGAAGCCCCCTTCAGGGAATGGGCGGACATGACGACACCCTGGCAATTGCGTTGTGCATAGGCATCCCGCAGCTTGTCGAGATCCGTCACGCCCACACTGACGAACAGTTCGGCCATTTCCCGAAAGTCCTGCTCATCGAGTCCGATATGTTCCGCCATCTCATTGAAGTTCATTGCTTCCTCTTCCTTCCGAATCCCTCTCTTGATCTTTGTCCTTGTTAGTTCTGACCCGATACCCTATACCCGATACCCTATACCCTGTCCTTCGGCGTCCACTTCTGGAGCATCTCCTGGATGGCTTCCCTGCGGATCGGCTTCGTGATGTAATCGTCCATGCCGGTGGAGAGGCACTTCTCCCGGTCGCCCTGCATCGCGTTGGCCGTCATGGCAACGATCGCAAGGTGCTTGCCGCTTTCCCGTTCGGCCTGCCGGATCGCCGCCGTGGCTTCATAGCCGTCCATTTCAGGCATCTGGCAGTCCATGAAAACGAGGTCATAGGCTGTATTCTGCAGCATGTCGATGACCTCCCTGCCGTTTGCCGCGACATCCACCGCCAGGTTGAACTTCTCGAGCATCCGGATGGCCAGCTTCTGGTTCACGGGATTGTCCTCCGCCACGAGCACGCGCACGCGCTCGGCCGTCACCGCTTCGGGCACTGCCTCCTTCTTTTCCGCGCGGGCCTCCGCCAGGCTGTGCCGGGTGATGAGCTGCACGGGCAGCCCCTTGAGGTTGGCGCTCCAGGCCGTTGCCAGGGCATCCATCAGAATGGACTGGTGGACCGGCTTGACCAGGTATGCCGCAAACCCGACGTCCTGCATCCGCTTGGCGTCGCCGCGCTTGCCGATGGAGGCGATCATGATGAGCACCGTCTGCCTCAGACGGTCATCCCCCTTGATCTTGCGGCCCAGCTCTTCGCTCGCGCTCTGCTCGTCGTGGTATGCGACGATGGCGATCTGGAAGGGATCCCCGGCTTCGTGGCCGTGGAGCAGCATCTGAATCGCCTCATCGCTCGAGCTGCAACTGGCGTGGCGCATGCCCCAACCGGCGACCTGTTCCTCCAGGGTCCTGCGGTTGATCTCCCGGTCGTCGACGATGAGAAGGCGAAGCCCCGAGAGATCGGCCTCCTCGACGACGCTGACGGCGGCCTCCTGATCGATCGTCATCGGAAGGGTGAACCAGAACGTGGAGCCCCTCCCCTCCCGGCTCGTCACCCCGATCGTGCCGCCCATGCATTCGACGAGTTGCTTGGAGATGGCCAGACCCAGGCCCGTACCGCCGTAGCGGCGCGTCGTGGACGCATCGGCCTGGGTGAACTTTTCGAAGATGTATTCCAGTTTGCTCTCGGGAATGCCGATCCCCGTGTCTTCCACGCTGAAATGGAAGGACGGGGAGCCGTCCGTTTTCGTCTCGCAGTTCACGCTGATGATGACGTGGCCCGTCTCGGTGAATTTAATGGAATTGCTGACCAGGTTCGTCAGCACCTGCCGGATACGGCCGGGATCGCCGATCACGCGGCGCTCGGCCCCGCAGAGATAGCGCACGATCAGGCTCAGGCCCTTCTCGTCGGCCCTCACGACCAGCAGGTCGG
Source organism: Syntrophaceae bacterium UBA5744 (assembly GCA_002419215.1). GTDB lineage: Bacteria > Desulfobacterota > Syntrophia > Syntrophales > UBA2192 > UBA2192. The sequence goes on along the minus strand of DIFQ01000116.1, from coordinate 19,555 downwards.
CCAGCTTTTCCACCGTGGTGCGCAGATCGAAAGGAATGGGCTCGATCGTGAGCCTTCCCGCCTCGATCTTCGAGAAGTCCAGGATGTCGTTGATGAGCGCCAGCAGGTTCTCCGCCGACGCCTTGACGGCCTCGGCGTACTCCCGCTGCTCGCCGTCCAGATCCGTCTCCATCATCAGGGTCGAGAAACCGATGATGCCGTTCATGGGCGTGCGGATTTCGTGGCTCATGTTGGCCAGGAACTCCGACTTGGCGCGGTTTGCCGCTTCGGCGGCCTGGGCCATGATGCCGGCCCGTTCGATGGATTCCTCGAGCTGGCGGTTGATGGCCTCGAGCTCCCCGTTGATGCGTTCGGCCTCCTCTTTCGCCTTTTTCAGGCCTTCCTCGGCCTGCTTGCGCTCCGTGATGTCCAGCATGGAGGCTATGCTGTGCGTGGTGCCCGGAATCAGGGCAACGCTGAGCAAAACATGCCGGATGCGACCCTCGCCGTCCCGCATCTTGAGCTCGTAACGACGGGGAACCGAGTCGGGATCCTGCCGCCTCGTTTCGTGATACGTCATGAGCCTCAACAGCTCGTCGGGAGGCGTAAACTCGATCCAGCTTCGCTTCCCCTCGATCCGGTCCCGGGGAAGCCCCGTGAATTTCTCGAACTCCGTGTTCACCAGCGCGATCGTGGTGTCGTCCTCGATGATCACCATGGCCGTGCCGGAACCCTCGAAGAGGGCCCTGTACATCGCCTCGGACTCCCGCAGCGCGGTCTCCGTGCGCTTGATTTCGGAGATGTCGACAACGATGCCGCGGATGCCCGCGGCCCTTCCGCCCCTGTTGATCGGGGCGGCGTTGATGATCACGGGAAAGGTGCGCCCGTCCTTGCGCATCGCCGTGTACTCGACATCGGGCAGGACTTCCCCCTTCAGAATCCGAATGATGTTTTTCTGAATGCGTTCCCGGTCCTCGGGGATGAAGATGTCGAGAGCGTTGACGCCCCTTGCCAGGTCCTCCTGCGTGTATTGCAGCACCTCGAGGCCCCTGCGGTTTCCGAAGGTGATCTTGCCGATCACGTCCGTCTCGAAAACGATCTGCGGCAGCGAATCGGCCAGCTCCCGGGTCCGTTGCTCGCTGTCCTCGATCTCCCGCTGAATCCGTTTCTGTTCGGAGATGTCGACGAAACTTTCAATCAGACAACGCCTGCCGTTCATGGTGGCCGGGACGACGGTCTTGATGATCGGGGTTTCCCTGCCGTCGGTCTTGCGAAGAACCCGCTCGGACTGGTGGATCGCCTGGCCGAGATCCGTGACGGGACAGGCGCCCTCCTGGGTGGGGCAGACGAAGCGGTGACAGACGGAGCCGACGATCTCATCCCGGGAAAGGCCGATCATGCGGGCCGCCGCCGGATTCACGTCGAGAATCCGGTGCGTCGCAGGATCGATGACGAGGATCCCCGTGTGGACCGAGTCGAAGAGAACCTTCAGGTATTCCTCGTTGCCGGTCGACAGACGATGATCATTCCCCGGTGTTTTGCGAGCCTCAACTCTCATGCAGGCGTCCTGTTCGTGTCGTGCCGGAAGGCGGTGCGCATCGAAGGCGTTTTCCCTCCCGCGCAGGCCGTACACACCTCACCGCCAAGACAGCGATGCATGAAGCATACCAGCAACCGGCCGACGAACATCACGCCGCGAGACGCAGGCCAAAGGGCCTCAATAACTGTGGATTTCAGGTAATCACCCGGCTGCGGGTTGCACCCTTTATCGGGCGCCTTTTCTGTGATAAAGAAGCAGCGGATGAGCTGCCGGCAGCCGGCGGACTTCGAACGAAAAGGGCAGGATCATCATGGCAGCACCTCGACTTATTCTAGCCTCGGCCTCGCCCCGCCGAAAGGAGATGCTGCGGCTTGCCGGGGTGCGCTTTGCCATCCTGCACGGCAACGTGGACGAGGCGCCGCGGGCGGGGGAGGCCCCGGGGGATTATGCCCTGCGGCTCTCGGAAGCAAAAGCAAGGGCCGTTGCAGCGATGCGACCCGGCCACTGGGTCCTGGGGGCGGACACGATCGTGACCATCGACGGTGAGCTTCTGGGGAAACCGGCTACTCGGGACGAGGCCCGGTGCATGATCCGCAAGCTCAGCGGGCGGGAGCACACGGTCATCACCGCCTTTACCCTTCTCAACAGCGAACAGGCGGAGGTCATTCGGCGGGCCGTCGCCTCGCAGGTCCGCTTCAAAGAAGTCCCCGACGACGAGGTGGAGTGGTACGTCGCAACGGAGGAGCCCTATGACAAGGCCGGCGGCTACGCCGTCCAGGGAAAGGCGTCTTTCCTCGTCTCCGAAATCCACGGCTCCTACACCAATGTCGTCGGGCTTCCGCTTTGCGAAGTCGTCGAGGCCCTGAAGGAGCTGGGGCTGGTCGCATTCAGAGGGAGATGAATCATGCCAGAGGTGAGCGAGAACATCGGTCGGATCCGCAAGCGGGTTGCTGCGGCGGCCGCGCGGGCAGGCCGCAACCCGGCCGAGGTGCGCATCATGGGCGTCACCAAGACCGTGAGCGACGAGCGGATCCGGGAGGCCATCGGGGCCGGGATCGAGATCATCGGGGAAAATTACGTCCAGGAGGCAAAGAGGAAGATCGAGCTGATGGGCAAGAGCGTCGAATGGCACCTCATCGGCCACCTGCAGACCAACAAGGCGAAGTACGCCGTGCGCCTCTTTGACATGATCCACTCCGTGAACAGGCTGGGCCTGGCCGAGGAGCTCAACCGGCGGGCCGCCGCCGCGGGAACGGTATGCCGGATCCTGATCGAGGTCAACCTGGGCGGTGAGGAATCGAAGAGCGGCGCTGCGCCCGATGAGGCGCCGGGACTGATCCGCACGATCGCCGCCGGGATGCCGAACCTTTCCATCCAGGGACTCATGACCATGGCGCCCTGGTACGACGATCCCGAGAAGGCGAGGCCCTGCTTTGCGGGGCTGCGGGCGCTGCGCGACCGCATCGTCGCCGAGAACATCCCCAACGTCGCCATGCGGGAGCTCTCCATGGGGATGACGGACGATTTCGAAGTGGCCGTCGAGGAAGGAGCCACCATCGTCCGCATCGGACGGGCGATCTTCGGCGAGCGTCACGCATAGCGTGACGCGGGCATCAGGCATCGGGCTTCAGGCTTCCGGAAAAGATTCTTTAGTTTCTTTCACCCTGTACCCTGTATCCTGTACCCTATACCCCAGCTTTCCCCTTGTACAGAAAGCGCTCGAAGAAGCGGTGGAAGAGGGTCCACTCCGATTCCTCGCCGCCTGAATTCCCGATGAACTCCTGGAAGGCCATCACCTTGGCATCGAGATCGTCGACGAAGTGGACGATGAGGGCCTCCACGGTCTTGGGCCGCTTGGGGGAGCCGAAATCCAGCTCCCCGTGGTGGGCCAGCACGACGTGCTTGAGCTCCAGGGCCAGGCCTTCCGGGAACCCCTCGATAGCCGCGATCTTCCGGTCGAGCATCTCCACTCCGAGGTAAATGTGCCCCAGGAGCCGCCCCGGCGTCGAGTAATCGATGGCCCGGTCGTAGGCGAATTCCTCGATCTTCCCGATGTCGTGCAGGATCCCGCCGGCTATCAGCATGTCGCGGCTCACCGTCGGGTAGTGGCTTGCCAGGAAATCAAGGATCCGCACCATGGACAGGGTGTGCTCCAACAGGCCTCCGAGGTAGGCGTGGTGGAACCCTTTTGCGGCCGGGGCCCTTTTGAGCCTCGCAGCCAGATCCCCGTCGACCAGAAAGTCCTCCAGCAGTTTTTTCAGCCAGGGGTTCTCCACGGTGGCCACATAGCCGGCAAGCGCGGTGAACATCTCCTCCACGTCGCCCTTCGTGGTGGGGAAATAATCCCAGGGGTCGATGTCGGTCTCCTCGATTTTGCGGATGTCGAGGACGGCGAGCTGCGTGTTTTCGCGGTAGCTGACGGCGCGGCCCTGCACAAAGACGATGTCGCCTTTTCGGAAGAGCGGGTCGAGGGCCGCCACGTTGTCCCAGACGCGCCCCTCGATGTCCCCCGTGCGGTCGCGAAGCCTCACGCTCAGGTAAGGCGCCCCTTTCTGGGAATAGGCCAGGTTCTTCTCCATGACGAGAAAGGAACTCTTGATTTTTTCCCCGGCTTTTATGTCTTTTGTATAAATAGATTTCATCAATGTTTCCTTTGCCTGATGCCCGATGCCTTTGACCTCTCTTCGGGCTGCTGCCCAATTGATTCACGATAACGGCACGCGAGCTGGATTCTGGATAGCGAAGTTAGACGCGTTTTAGGTAACCGCTCTTCGGGGCCCCCACGCTACGCTCGGGGTAAACTCCACGTTCGCGGCGCAAGCTGTCTGAGCCCGAAGGGCGAGTTCTTGCAGCCGCAGTGGAGCCCTTCGACAAGCTCAGGGCCGTGAGCCTGTCGAAGTGCGAGCGTTAGAGCGGTCTAAACCGTCGATGAGAGTTCCTTCCGGGAATTCAGAAACTCAAGGTTTCGTTATTTCCCTGTTGTTATGCTCGCTCCCCCGCAGGAGGCTGCGGGTCGCGTGCAATCGTTTTCGCAGGAAGAATCCTGGTCGAGTGCCTTCCGCTAAAAGCTGTTGCCTGTCGCCTGCAGCCTGTGGCCTTGTTTGCCTCGTCAGGCCTTGATGGCTTCGCTTCCCGCATAGACTGTGAAAGACCCGCCCCTCACGTAACCGACGACCACGATCCCCAGCGACTCGGCCATCATCACGGCTCGCGAGGTGGCCGCCGAGTGGGAGATGATGACGGGAACCCCCATCCTCCGGGCCTTGGAGACGATCTCGGAGGAGACGCGTCCCGTCGTCAGGAGGATCTTGTCGGCAAGCTCGACGCCTTCGAGCAAAGCCCAGCCGCAGAGCATGTCGATCGTGTTGTGCCGCCCGATGTCCTCACGCGCCGCGAGGATGCCCCGCGCATCGGCCAGGGCCGAGCAGTGGGTGCCCCGCGTGCGCTCGTGGATCACCGTGGCCCCGAGGAGCGCATCCATCAGACGGAGAACCGTTTCCGCATCGAGCCCCGGGCGGGTCCGGTCGACGACCCTTTTCGTCCCTTCCGCCTGGAACGAGCGGCTGCCGCGGGAGCCGCTCGAGGCGATCGTCCTGCCCGTCGCCGGGGATAATGCCTGTCCTTTGCGGCCCCGGGTCCCGATCGCGACCCGGTCGGACGCCGATGAGAAGGCCATCTCGAGAATGTCGCCCGCCGACTCGATCAGGCCTTCCTGCTTCGCAAAACCGGCCGCAAGCTCCCGCAGGTGAATCCCCGCACAGGCAATGGTCGCGGCGAGGCTGCCGTCGACGAAGACCTCCAGGAGCATCTCGCGGACCACGTCCACGGGGGCCCCGGAGAGTCGCGTGCCGTCGAAGCGGCGCAGGCTCAGCTGCTCGATCCCTTCCGTACCGGACGGCTCTTTCATCGCTACCGTCTCTCCCTCAGCGTCCTGTGATCGCCCACGCGGATGGTGAGTTTCGTGGCGTCGAAGTATTCCATCAGGGGGATGATGTACTTGCGGGAAAGCCCCGTGAGGTCCTTGAACGTCGCCGGGGTGGCCTTGCCGTCCCGCAGGAGGGCCGCCGTGTAATCCTCTCTCAGCCTGTTCATCGGCTCGCTGTGGAAGTAGAGCTCCTCGGTGACCTTCACGAGCACCCCCTCGTTGAGAAGCACCCCGAGGACGCTCACGATCTCGGCCTTCTTCCCCTTGAGCGTTTCCAAGATTTCCTTGACGGAAGGCGGCGAGAGCGCCGCATCCCGGTAGATCGTCTCGATCCTTCCCCCCAGGTCGCCCAGATTGCCCTTGAGATCGACGCGGTGCGCCGAAAGCCGCACGTGCTCCCGGTCCGCAAGGATCTTCTTTTCGTTTTCCAGCTCCTTCAGGGCCATGTTGAAGAGCTTGGTTTCGAGCTCCTGGCCTGCCGTCGTCCGCAGTTCCTCCTTGGGCACACCCTCCTTGAGGGGAAACCGCTGGTGGTACAGGCCGATCTCGCGGAGAAGTTCCTCCTTCAACCCCTGGTAGGCGGGGAAGGACACGATGCGGGTTTCCTCCCTGTCGATTCGGATGATGGCCTTCTTTTCAGCCATGTCCTTCAGGACCCGGGGCAGATCGCCCAGCGGGATCCCCGTCCTCACGGCAAGCCGGCTCGACGTGAGCCCCTGAACCCCGGCGCGCCCCAGGATCACGGCCGTCCTCTCGGCGTCCGCTCCCGTCCGGAGCGTCTCCAGCTCGGCGGCAAATCGCTCCTTTGCCTTTTTCTGCTTCACCGCATCGGGGTCGAGGATCTCCCCGCCGCCCACGGTGCGAATGGGGGAATAGCTTCGGATGACGAAACGGTCCCGCCCCATGGCCACGACGGGCTCTTCCAGGAGCAGTTGGGCGTGGACGTCCCGACCCGGCTGGAGTTCTTCGCGGTCCAGGAGGATAACGCGGGCCATGATCTCGCTGGTCCCCGTGTGGAAGCGAACGATCGCCCGGTTCTTCAGCGCCCGGCCGGCGCCCTTGAGATACTCGAGATGGACGTCCAGACGCTGGGAGGGTTCGAAGATGCCCGGGTGGGCGACCACGTCGCCCCGCTGCAGCGCGGCGCGCTCGACACCCTGCAGGTTGATGGCGGTGCGCTGCCCCGCCTCGGCGGCCTCCCGCACCTCGTTGTGGACCTGGATGCCGCGTACCTTGGCGTGGATGCGCTGGGGAAGGACCTCGACGGTGTCGCCCACGCTCACGCACCCGGAGACGAGGGTCCCCGTGACGACGCTGCCGAATCCTTTCATGGTGAAGACCCGGTCGACGGGGATTCGGAACAGGCCGCTGTCGCGGCGCTTGCCGATCTGCACGGCCAGCTCTTCGATGGCTGCCGTGAGCTCCGGAAGCCCCGAGCCCGATACAACGGACACCGGGATGATCGGCGCTCCATCGAGCAAGGTCGACTTCATGAACTGGCGCACATCGTCCTGCACGAGAGAACGCCAATCGGCGTCGACCAGGTCGATCTTGGTGAGCGCGATGATGCCGCTTTTGATCCCCAGGAGGGTGCAGATATCGAGGTGCTCGCTCGTCTGGGGCATGACCCCTTCGTCGGCGGCGATGACGAGGAGCACCATGTCGATGCCGCTGGCCCCGGCCACCATGTTCTTGACGAATTTCTCGTGGCCCGGCACGTCGACGACCCCGAGGGCATCTCCGTTCTTCAGGGGCAGGGACGCAAAACCCAGCTCGATCGTGATCCCCCGCTCCTTTTCCTCCTTCAGACGGTCCGTATCCACGCCGGTGAGGGCCTTGACGAGCGAAGTCTTCCCGTGATCGACATGGCCTGCCGTGCCCAGAATGATGTGCTTCATGAATGATCCCCAGTGCGCGCACCCGGTGTGAGTAGGCTATGAGATAACAGAAAACCCACCTTTCCTCAATCTCAACATTGGGGTATCGGGTATAGGGATGATTGAAAGGAAGCCGACAGCCAACAGTCAACAGCCAAAAGCAACAACTGGTCTTCACTGTAGGCTGTAGGCTGTCGACTGTTGGCTATCGGCAATCTGCCCTTGCGCGCAACCACCCTATCCTTTATATATACCCCCCATGAGAATTCTCGCGATCGATTACGGTGAGAAGCGAATCGGCCTGGCCGTCTCCGACGAGTTGGAGGTCACGGCACGGGGAATCGCCGTCGTCGAACACAAATCGAAGACGGAGGACCTGGCGGCCATCGCCGCCGCCGTCTCGGAGTTCGGCGCCGGTGCGATCGTCGTGGGCTACCCCCTGAGGCTCGACGGTTCTGCGGGCATCCAGTGCGAGAAGGTGGACCGCTTCATCGCCTCCCTCAAAGAGGCCGTTTCGGTTCCCGTGACCGCCTGGGACGAGACCCTCTCCACCAGGGAAGCCGAGGGGCTGATGCGCGAGGCAGGCGTGAAGCGCAGGAAGAAGCGCGGCATGGTGGACCGGATCGCCGCCGCCTTCATCCTGCAGGACTACCTGAACAAGAAGGCCCGTCACGGGGGAGGCCCCCCCCCGGGTCCCGGGGGCGGCAACCCATGAAGCCCTTCGCAGTTCTCCAGCGTCACCGTCTCGCGGTCTTCGTGATCTTCGCCGCGGCAGGGGTCCTTGCCGCAGTCCTGTTTCTCGGCATCCTGCGCGAGCCCGGCGCCGGGGAGGACGAGATCGTTCTCGTGAACATCCCCCGGGGCACCCCTTTCGCCCAGGTCGTCAATCTCCTCGACGAGAAGGGCCTCATCCGCAGCCGGCTTCTCTTCCGGGTCATGGCTTATGTTTACAGCGCCCCCCAGCAGATCAAGGCCGGCGAGTACGAATTCTCCAGGGACCTGTCAGCCGGGGACATATTACAAAAGCTCGTCCGCGGGGAGGTAAAGGCATACAGCATCGTGGTGCCCGAGGGATTCACGATGCGGCAGATCGCCGCGCGTCTTGCCGCCAACGTCCTTGTCGACGAGAAGGAGTTCCTGCGCCTCGCGAGGGACCGCGACACCCTGGCCGCCCTGAAGATCCCGGCGGCAAGCGCCGAGGGGTTCCTCTTCCCCGACACGTACAAGTTCGACCGGACCATGGATGCCCGAACGATCCTGAAAACGATGGCCGACCGTTTCCTGGCGAAGGTGACGGGCGGGGTACTCGAAAAGGCGCGCGCGCAAGGACTCGGTGTCAAGGAATGGGTGACGCTTGCCTCGATCATCGAGAAGGAGACGGGCCGCAAGGACGAGATGCCGCTCGTGTCGGCCGTTTTCCGAAACCGGCTGCGGATCGGGATGCCGCTTCAGAGCGACCCGACGGTGATCTACGGGATCGAGAATTTCGACGGAAATTTGACGCGAAAGCACCTGGAGCGCCAAAATCCCTACAACACCTACCTGAACCGCGGCCTGCCGCCGGGCCCCATCTGCAACCCCGGGACGGATGCCCTCACGGCGGCCCTGAACCCCGCCCCGGTCGACTATCTTTACTTCGTTTCCCGCAATGACGGGTCTCACCAGTTCTCCGCGACGTTCGCCGACCACAGCCGGGCCGTCCGGAAGTTCCAAATCAATCGAAAATCCAGCGATCATTAAAGTTTTTTCTTGACAGGGATGGCAGACGGCCCTACTATTGCATCCAGGTGGAGCAAAGTGGATGATTGTGGAGGAGTATCTCGCATGTCTGTGTTCCGGGGGAGATATTACCATACCATTGACGACAAAGGAAGAATCATCTTCCCCGCCAAGCTCCGCGAGGTCTTCGCAGAGAAGTACGACAACCGGATGGTCATCACGAACTGGGATGGCTATCTCATGGTTTTCCCCTTCGACGAGTGGCAGATCCTCGAGGAGAAGATCTCCCATCAATCCATCCTGAAAAAAGAAGTCCGCGCGTTTCAGCGCTTTTTCATGTCCGGAGCGGTGGACTGCACCTTCGACAGCCAGGGCCGGATCCTGGTCCCGCCGCCCCTGCGCGAATACGCCAAGCTGGAGAAAGACATCGTCATGGCCGGCATGGTCCGGGTCATCGAGATCTGGGGCAAGGAACGCTTCGAGGAGGAGATCCGGAAGTCAGGCGAACAGATAGAGAGCTTCAGCGATTACATGGCCGACCTGGGAATCTGACGGGCCAGCTCCCCTGGCGGGATTCCCGCGTTTGCTTCCACCTATGATCCTTGAAAAGAGAAAAGAAGAATTGGCCGAGCACGAAGAAAGGGTGCAACCGGTGATCTCGCCGTATCACGAGCCCGTCCTGCTGAGGGAAATTCTGGAATCGCTGAACCTGAAGCCCGGCGGCATTTACGTGGACGGCACCGTGGGCGGCGGAGGTCATGCGCGGGGAATCCTCGACGCCACGGCCCCCGGCGGCATCCTGGTCGGCATCGATCGGGACGACGACGCCCTCGAGGAGGCCCGACGGGTTTTGGAACCCTTCGGACAGCGCGGGCTCCTCGTCAAGGGGAACTATGCCGACCTGAAGGAGATCCTCGCGCGGCTCGGCATCGACGGCGTCGACGGCATCGTGCTCGACCTCGGCGTCTCCTCGCACCAGCTCGAGACGGCCGAGAGGGGATTCAGTTTCACGCAGCCTGCGCCGCTCGATATGCGGATGGACCGGGACGCGCCCCTGACGGCCCGGGAGCTCGTGAACACGGCCGAGCCGCGGGAACTCAAGCGCATCCTGCGCCTCTACGGCGAGGAGTTGCAGGCCGGGCGCATCGCACGCGCCATTGCAGAGAAAAGGAAGGCGGGTCCGATCGAAACAACGGATGAACTCGCGGCCGTGATCTCCGCAGCCATGCCGGCTCACATGAGACACGGGAGGATCCACCCGGCAACGAGGACCTTCCAGGCGCTGCGGATCGCCGTCAACGACGAATTGACCAGTCTGGCCCGGGGCATTGCCTCGGGAATCGACAGCTTGAAGGAAGGCGGGCGGTTTTCCGTCATCTCCTTCCACTCCCTGGAAGACCGGATGGTGAAGGAGCTTTTCCGCGACGCCTCGCGGGGCTGCACCTGCCCTCCCGATCTTCCCGTTTGCGCCTGCGGGGTCAAGCCGAGGCTCCGGCTCATCACCCGCAAGCCCGTCCGTCCCGGCGAGGACGAGGTGGACCGAAACCCCCGGTCGCGCAGCGCGAAACTTCGAACGGCAGAGAGGATCTGACGATGCCCATCGCGAAAGTGGCAAGGCCCAGAGCGGCAGTGGATGTGAGGGCGACAACGGGGCTTCGCGTCTCCACGTTCATCCTGTCGCTTCTCGTCCTGGTGGCCGTGGCGCTCGTCTACGTCTGGTCCCATCTCCACAACACGCAGCTCAAGTACCGGATCGCCGAGGAAATGACCGTCCGGGACAACCTCACAGAGGAAAACCGCAGGCTGAAGGTGGAGATCGCCACGCTGAAATCGCCCCAGCGGATCGAGTCCATTGCCCGGGACAAGCTGAAGCTTCAATACCCTGAACGGGAGCAGGTGGTTCTCATCAAATGAGCATGCCGTCCAGAAAATGGTTCCGCTTCCGGATCGCCACCCTGCTGGCGGCGTTCCTGGTGCTGTTCTGCGTGCTCGTCTTCCGGGCCTTCCACCTCCAGATCATGACGGGGAAGACCTACAAGAACCTCGCCGACCAACAGCACAAGAAGGCCCTCCAGCTCCACCCCGAGCGGGGGATCATCTTCGATCGAAACGGCGAGAAGCTTGCCGCGAGCATCCTCGCCGACTCCGTCTTTGCCGACCCTTCCAAGATCGACAACGTCCACGAGGCGGCCGCACAGCTGGCCGCCGTGACGGGTCAGCCCAAAAAGACGATCGCCCAGCAGATCTCGAAATCGAAGAATTTCTGCTGGGTCGCCCGCATGATCACACCCGCCCAGTCCGAACAGATCAAGAATCTCAAGCTGGAAGGGGTCTACCTGATCCAGGAACCCAAGCGTTTCTACCCGAACCGGGAGCTGGCCGGCCAGATCATCGGCTTCGTGGGCATGGACTCCAACGGCCTCGAGGGCCTCGAGATGCGCTACGACAGCTACCTCCGGGGCGAGCCCGAGAAGATCCTCTGGGGCCGTGACGCCCGGGGGAAGAAGCTCTACCTGCCGGAGCGCTCCGTTGCCAAGAAGGACGAGCAGTTGAACCTTGTCCTCACCCTCGACAGCCGCATCCAGCATGCCGTGGAGTCCAACCTGAAGGAGGCCGTTCTCCGGACCCGCGCCCGCGGCGGTTTCATCATCGTCATGGACCCCCGCACGGGCGAGATCCTCGCCATGGCCAACAGCCCCGTGTTCAACCCGAACGCCTACGCGAGCGCCACGGCGGACAACAAGCGCAACAAGGCCATCACGGACTGCTTCGACCCCGGCTCCACCTTCAAGCCCTTCCTGGTGGCCGCCGCCATCGAAGAGGGCATCGTGCAGGAGACGGACCGCTTCTATTGCGAAAACGGCGCCTACCGCGTGGCCAATGCGACCTTCCACGAGGCGAACCGCAAGCGCTACGGGGTCCTCACGGTGCGCGAGGTCCTGAAATACTCGAGCAACATCGGCTCCGTGAAGATCTCCGAAAAGCTGGGACGGGAGAAGTTCCACCGCTACATCAGGGATTTCGGCTTCGGCCGGAAGACCAACATCGAGCTGCCCGGCGAGATCGCGGGCCTGCTTCGACCCTGGCAGAACTGGACGCAGGTGGACACCTCCACGGTCGCCTTCGGCCAGGGGATCTCGGTGACGGCCATCCAGCTCGTCTCGGCCCTTTCCGCCATCGCCAACGACGGGGTGCTCATGCAGCCCCACATCGTGAAGAAATTCGTCGACGCAAACGGGCAGACGGTCCGTGAGTTCGCCCCCACGGCGGTGCGCAGGGTGATCTCCGCGGACACGGCCCGGAGGATGACGACGATGCTGACCAACGTCGTGGGCGAGGAGGGCGGCACCGGCAAGAACGCGGCCCTCGTCAACGTGGATGTGGCCGGCAAGACCGGCACGGCCCAGAAGTTCGACTTTGCGAACAAGCGCTTCTCCAGCGAACGGGTCCGGACCTCCTTCATGGGCTTTTTCCCGTCCGAAAACCCGCGCTTCGTGATGCTCGTCTCCATCGACGAGCCCCAGCTCCACAAGTGGGGCGGCCAGGCGGCAGCCCCCGTCTTCAAGTCCATCTCGCAGCAGCTCATCCGCTGCTTCGAGCACGACATCTGGGAGACGCCCCCCGTCCAGGAACAGGAAATCAACACGGGCACGAAGATCCAGCTCGTATCGACCCCCGCGGTGATCCCGGCGGCCAGCGCCGCCGTGACCGAAGAAGAGGCCGTCATGCCCGACTTCCGGGGAATGACGGTCCGGCAGGCCCTGAAGGCGGCCCAGGAGAAAGGCATCGAGATGAAAGTCTCGGGCAGCGGCTGGGCATCGAGCCAGAAACCGGCGCCGGGAAGCCCGCTCAAGGGCAACCGCACGTGCGCCGTATCCTTCAGCACCGGGGATTGAGAGGCCGACGTGGACTTGCTTCAACTGCTGGATAACGTCGATGTCCTGGAGGTTCACGGGACGCGGGCCCGGGAGATCGAGGGAATCTGCTTCGACTCGCGGCGCTGCGAAGCGGACTTTCTGTTCGTCGCCGTCACGGGGATGAAATCCGACGGGCATCTCTTCGTCCCCGAGGCCGTCCGGCGCGGGGCGAAGGCCATCGTCTACGAGAAGGAGATCGCCCGGCACGCAAGCTACACCTCCATCCGGGTGCGCGACAGCCGCCGGGCCCTGGGGGTCCTGGGGAAGAATTTCTTCGAGAATCCCTCCGGCGCAATCGGACTGATCGGCGTGACCGGCACCAACGGAAAGACGACGGTCACCTACCTCCTCGAATCCATCTTGAGAGAAGCGGGCTGCGAGCCCGGCGTCATCGGGACCGTCAACTACCGCTGGGGAGAGACGGTGCTCGCCGCTTCGCACACCACCCCCGAGTCCTTCGAGTTGCAGCGCCTGCTCGCCGGGATCCGCGACGCCGGCGTCACCCACGTGGTCATGGAGGTCTCCTCGCACGCCCTGGAGTTGAGACGGGTGGAGGACTGCGAGTTCGACCTGGGCATTTTCATGAACCTCACCCGGGACCACCTCGACTTCCACGGCACCATGGAGGATTACTTCGCTTCCAAGAAGCGCTTCTTCACGGACCTGCTGGCAGGGGAAAAGAACGGCCGCCGGCAGGGAAGGATCATCAACGTCGACGATCCCTGGGGCCGGAGGCTCGCCGAGGAGTTGAGACCTGCAACGGGGATCGTGACCTTCGGCATCGACTCGATCGCCTTCATCCAGGCGAAGGAGGTGCAACTCGGCCTCGGCGAGATCCGGGCGGAGATTGAAACCCCGGCCGGCGCCTTCCCGATCCGGGCGCCGCTCAGCGGACGGTTCAACCTCTCCAATATCCTCGCCGCCACGGCCGCGGCCTTCCACCTGGGAATCCCGCTGTCGGCCATTCAGCGGGGAATCGAGATTGCAAGGCCCGTCCCCGGCCGCCTCGAGAAGATCAGCGAGACGGGGGAACCCGCCGTCTTCGTCGATTACGCCCACTCGGAAGACGCCCTGAGGCGGGTGCTCCAGAACCTCGCGCAGTTCCGTAAAGGCCGGGTCATCACCGTCTTCGGCTGCGGCGGCGACCGCGACCGGGGCAAGCGCCCCCTGATGGGCAGGGCCGCCGCCGACGAGAGCGATCTCGTCATCATCACCTCCGACAACCCCCGCACCGAGGAGCCGCTCGCCATCATCGGCGCCATCGAGGGCGGGATCGACGCCGGCGTGATGAAGAAAGCGAGCGCCGATGAATTGCGCGCCGCGGGTCCCGGCAAGGTCTACACCGTCGTTGCCGACAGGCGGCAGGCCATAGGCCTCGCCGTCGACCTGGCGAAAGCGGAAGATATCGTCCTCATCGCCGGCAAGGGCCACGAGGACTACCAGATCATCGGAACAAGGACCGTCCCCTTTGACGACCGGACAGTGGGCCGGGAAGCCCTGGACAGGAAGCGAGGGAGCGCGCGGTGAAACAGATCTCAACCCCCCGATTCTCGCCGGACGACGTGCGGAACGCCACGGGGGGCAGCCTCGTCCGGCCCGGCCGGGCCGCCCTCTTCGACGGCGTCTCCACGGATACGCGGTCGATTGCGGCCGGAAACCTCTTCGTGCCGCTGGCGGGTGCGCGCTTCGACGGGCACGACTACATCGGTCAGGCCGTGGACGCCGGGGCCGCGGGGATCCTCGTCCAGAGGGGCCGGGAGGGCCTCCTGGAAAAGAGCGCCGGCGAGGCGGCGGTCATTTCCGTGGACGATACGCTGAGAGCCCTGGGCGATCTGGCGCGCCACTGGCGTGCCCGGTTCCGGGTTCCCGTTGTGGCCATCACGGGAAGCTCGGGAAAGACGACCACGAAGGAGATGGCGGCCGCCATCATGGGGCGGGAAAAGCGGCTTCTGAAAAACGAGGGGAACCTCAACAACCTCGTGGGACTCCCGATGACCCTCTTTCAGCTCAACGAGTCCCATGAGGTCGCCGTCCTCGAGATGGGGACCAACCGGCGGGGCGAGATTGCCCGCCTCACCGAAATCGCGTTGCCCACCGTGGGTGTCATCACCAACGTCGGACCGGCCCACCTGGAGGGCCTCAAGTCTCTCGAGACGATCCGGGAGGAGAAAGGCGACCTCTTCCGCGTCATGGACAACCGGGGCACGGCCGTCATCAACCTCGATGACGAGGCCCTGGCCCCCTGGGCGGAAAAATGGAAAGGGGAAAAGATCACCTTCGGGATCCAGGCCGATGCCGACGTAACGGCATCGCACATCACCCACGAGGGAGAGAAAGGCACGATCTTCAAGCTCCTCATGGAAGGGGCCTCAAGGGAGATCCTGCTGCCGGTTCTCGGGTTTCACAATGTCTCCAATGCCCTGGCCGCTGCGGCGGCTTCGAGCGCCGCGGGGCTTTCCTTTGACGCAGTCTGCCAGGGGCTCATGGCCTTCAAGCCCGTGGGGGGGCGCATGGAGGTATACCGGCTGAAAAACGGCGGAACCCTCGTCGACGACACCTACAACGCGAACCCCGCATCGGTGGCCGTGGCACTCAAGACGCTCCAGGGGCTGAAGGGCGAGTGCCGCAGCACCGTGATCCTGGGGGACATGCTCGAACTGGGCGGCGAGGCGGAGAGGTACCACGAGGAGATCGGGCGCAGCCTGGCCGATACCGGGGTCAGCAAGGTCTATCTCCGGGGGGATTTCGCCCGCGCGACCGCGAAAGGGGCCATGAAGCGCGGGATGAAGAGCGACCAGGTGCTCATCGACCTCTCCACCGAGGAGACGGCGGCCCACCTGAAGGCCTGCCTCAAGACGGGTGACTGGGTCCTCGTCAAGGGCTCGCGGAAGATGAAAATGGAAGAGATCGTCCAGGCGATCCTCAGCGCAATCGGGGTTGCAAAGTGAAAAGGACCTGTGATAGGGATACGACCTCAACCTGTGGGGGCATGGCCCCGACGTATCCCCAACTGCTTGTGCGGCGAGTTGGGGTTTTGTTATTTATGGGAGGACGGTCGTTTTGATCTATCATCTGTTATACCCCCTGCACGAGACGTTCTCGTACTTCAACGTGTTCCGGTACATCACGTTCCGGACGATCTACGCCGCCATCACGGCGCTTGCCATCTGCTTTGTCTTCGGGCCCTGGCTCATCCGCAAGCTCGAATTGCTGCAGATCGGGCAGTCCATCCGGGAGGACGGGCCCGAAACGCACCTGGCGAAATCCGGCACGCCGACCATGGGCGGCATCATGATCATCTTCTCCGTGGTGATCTCGACGCTTTTGTGGGCGAACCTGACGAACGACTTCGTCTGGATGCTCATCGTCGTCACGGTCGGCTTCGGCCTCATCGGGTTTTTCGACGATTTCAACAAGCTCACGCAAAAGAACAGCAAGGGGATCTCCGGGCGGACGCGGCTCATCTTCGAGTTCGGGATCGCCCTGTTCATCGGCATCATCCTGTATCTGAAGCCGAATTTCAGCGAGGCGATCACGATCCCCTTCTTCAAGACCATGCTGCCCGACCTGGGCTGGGGGTACGTCCTCTTCACGGCCTTCGTCATCGTCGGGGCGGCCAATGCCGTCAACCTCACCGACGGCCTGGACGGCCTGGCCATCGGGCCTGCGCTGATCTGCTTCATCACGTACCTGCTCTTTGCCTACTTCGCCGGAAATGCAAGGATTTCCGGATATCTGCAGATCCCCTACGTGCCCGGCACGGGCGAGCTGGCCATCTTCTGCGGAGCCATGGTGGGGGCCTGCCTGGGCTTTCTCTGGTACAACACCTACCCGGCGCAGGTCTTCATGGGCGACGTGGGGTCGCTCTCCCTGGGCGGCGCCCTGGGCACCCTGGCCATCGTGACGAAGCAGGAGCTGCTGCTCGCGATCGTGGGCGGGGTCTTCGTGCTGGAGACCGTTTCGGTCATCTTCCAGGTCGGCTGGTTCAAGATCTCGAACGGCAAGCGCATCTTCCGCATGGCCCCCATCCACCATCACTTCGAGCTGAAGGGGTGGGCCGAGCCGAAGGTGATCGTGCGCTTCTGGATCATCTCGATCATCCTGGCCCTCGTGGCCATCAGTACCCTGAAGCTGAGGTAAGGTCGAACCGTGGAGCTTGCAACCAAGAAAATCCTGGTCATCGGCCTCGGGAAAACGGGGATCGCAACGGCGCGGTTTGCGGCCGCGAAGGGGGCGATCGTGACCGTTTCCGACGAGAAGCCCCGGGCGGAGCTCCAGGAGGCCCTTGGGGCCCTGGCGGGCCTTTCCCTTCGCGTTTCTGCGGGAGTCGCCGACCCGGCGATTGTCGAGGGGATCGACCTGGTCGTCCCCTCGCCCGGCGTGCCGCCCTTCAACCCGATCCTGCGTGAAGCGGAAAAACGGGGCATCCCGGTGGTGAGCGAGGTCGAGCTGGCCTTCCGGTTTCTCCGGGTGCCCGTCATCGCCATCACGGGAACGAACGGAAAGACGACGGTGACAACCCTCATCGGCCACATCCTCGAGAAGGCGGGAAAGAAGGCCTTCGTCGGCGGCAATATCGGAAGCCCGCTGATCGGTTATGTCGGCGGGCCCCAACAGGACGAGTGGGCCGTCGTCGAGATGAGCAGCTTCCAGCTTCAACGCATCGAGACCTTCCGGGCCCAGGTGGCGGTACTTCTCAACATGGCGCCCGACCACCTGGACTACCATGCCGATTACGCGGAGTACCGCTGGGCCAAGGAGAGGATCTTCGCAAACCAGCTACCGGGCGATCTCGCCGTGCTCAACGCCGACGAGGCGGAGTCGGCGGCGCTGGCAAAGCGGCTCAAGGCCCGGGTCGTCTTTTTCAGCACGAAAGCCGTGCCTGGCGAAGGCATGAGCCTCGAGGGGGATCGGCTGCTGTACCGGGCCGGCGGCAGGGAGATCGAGACTTACCCCCGGTCCATGATCCGGATCCCCGGGCGGCACAACGTGGAAAACGTCATGGCCGCCGTCATGGCGGCCCGATACGCCGGCTGCACGCCCGGCGCCATCGTAGAGGCCCTGGGGAGCTTCACGGGGCTTGCCCACCGCATCGAGTTTGCAGGCAAGAAAGGCGGGGTGGCCTTCTACAACGACTCGAAAGGGACAAACGTGAGCGCCGCGGTGAGGGCCCTGGAGGCCTTCGAGGCGCCCGTCCTGCTGCTGCTGGGCGGCCGCGACAAGAAGGGGGACTTCGAAACCCTGGAGCCGCTCATCCGCCGGCACGTCAAGGAGATGATCCTCTTCGGCGAGGCCCGCGATCGAATCGGCGAAAAGATCGGCGGGATCGTGAAAACGGTGACGGCGGCCACGATGAGAGATGCCGTCCATGCCGCTTATGACGATGCCGCCCCCGGCGACGTGGTCCTGCTTTCGCCGGGATGCGCGAGCTTCGACGAGTTTCGCAGCTACTCCCATCGAGGCGATGTGTTCAAGGAAACCGTACGCGGGCTCAAAGACCGCAAGAGCGCAACGCAGAGGAATTGAGCGACCCCATGGCCGAAACACCTGCAAGGGGAAGACGACCCGACTTCATCCTGTTTTTCATCGTGCTGGTGCTCATCGCCTTCGGCACCGTGATGATCTACAGCTCGAGCTACATGCTCGCCCTGCAGAAATACGGAGACGGGTACTTCTTCCTCAAGAAGCAGCTTTTCTTCCTCGTCGTCGGACTCACGACCATGATCTTTCTCATGAAGATGCCCTACACGTGGCTGCGCGGCGTGGCTTACGCGGGCCTGGGGGTATCGATCGTCCTGCTGGTCGCGATCTTCCTGCCCGGCATCGGTGTCACGAAGGGCGGCGCGCGCCGCTGGCTCAACCTCGGGTTTTTCACCTTCCAGGTCGCCGAGCTCGTGAAGGTCCTCGTCGTCGTCTTCCTCGCCCACTACCTGACACGCAAGTCGGCCCACCTTCAGGAATTCCTGAAGGGGTTCCTCCTGCCGCTGGCCATCGTGATGGTGCCCGTGGCGCTGATCGTGAAGCAACCCGACTTCGGCTCGGCCGTACTGATCGTGGCCGTGGCCCTGTCGGTCCTCTACATCGCAGGGGTGCGATTCCGTTATCTCGCCGGATCGATGCTGGCGCTCATCCCCGTGGCGGTGACCCTCGTCATGATGAAGGGCTACCGCATGGATCGATGGAACACCTTCATGGACCCCTGGAAGGATCCCCAGCATAAGGGGTTCCAGATCATCCAGTCCTTCCTGTCCTTCGGGTCGGGAGGACCCTTCGGCGTGGGGCTGGGCGACGGGATGCAGAAGCTGTTTTACCTGCCCGAGCCGCACACGGACTTCATCCTCTCCATCATCGCCGAGGAGAGCGGCTTTATCGGGATCTGCACGGTCATCGTGCTCTTCGGGCTTTTGATCTTCAGGGGATTTGTGATCGCCTTCCGGGTCCAGGACACCTTCGGGAGCCTGCTGGCATCGGGGATCACGATCCTGCTCGCGATGGAGGCCTTCATCAATATCGCAGGCGTCATGGGGCTCATCCCCACGAAGGGCATGGCACTGCCCTTTTTGTCCTACGGGGGCACGGCGCTCATCGTGAGCTGCAT
>DIFQ01000069.1 GCA_002419215.1 Syntrophaceae bacterium UBA5744 | reverse complement strand
AAGGCGGGCGCGCGCAACGCCGCCCTCATGGCGGCAAGGATCCTCGCCCTGGGCGACGCCCCGCTGCGAAAGAAACTCCAGCAGCATGCGGAGCAAATGGCCCGCGAGGTGGAGGAGAAGCACAAGAAGCTGGAATGCCTGTGAATGCAGGGTATCGGGTATAGGGTAAAAACAAGAACCGGGCCGGCGGGAGACTGCCGGTCCGCTCGTCTATGAGCAGCTATGACGCGTATCATCAAGATCAATCCGGAAACTCCGGAGCCCGAAAACATCGATGAAGCCGTTGCGATTTTGAAAAGGGGGGGCGTCATCGCCTTTCCCACGGAGACGTTCTACGGTTTGGGGGCCGATGCCCGCAACGAAGCCGCCATTGATAAAATCTTCGGGATCAAGGGGCGCGATTTCAAGAACCCCATTCTCGTCGTGATCGGCGACAGGGGCCACTTGGATGCCTTTGCGGCAGACATCCCCGAAAAGGCAAGAAATCTCATGGACCGATTCTGGCCCGGGCCCCTGACGATCGTCTTCCGTGCAGCAACCTCCGTCTCGCCGAAGCTGACGGCGGGCAGCGGGAAGATCGGCATCCGGCTCACCAGCCATCCCATCGCCCTGGCGATCTCGAAGAGACTCGGCGGGCCCGTGACGGCCACGAGTGCGAATCTTTCCGGCGCGCCGGAATGCTCATCGGCCGTGGAAGTGCTTTCTCAGCTGGAAGGAAAAATCGGCGGGATCGTCGACGGCGGCCAGACGCCGGGGGGGAAAGGCTCGACGATTGTCGACGCCACCGTTTCCCCCGTAAAGATTCTACGCGAGGGGGTCATCGTCGCCGCTCTCATCCAAGACACACTTGCGACAGCTTAGAAACATTGTCCTCTTCCCCGAGGGCGATCAGTTTGTCCCCGCTCTGGATGACATAGCTCGCCATGGGATTGAAGATCATCTTCCCCGATTCCTTCTTCACGGCCACGATGATGAGGCCATAGCGCTGGCGAATCTCGGATGCCTCCAGGGATTTCCCGATGATGGGCGACCCTTCGCAGATGGGGAGTTCATCCATTCTCAGTTCGAGGCTCTGGCGGCGCGTGGTGATCTCGATGAAGTCGAGCATGGCGGGGCGCAGGATGGCCATGGCCATCCGGTTTCCGCCCAGCGTGTAGGGCGATATGACCCGATCGGCGCCTGCCCGCAGCAGACGGTGCTCCGATTGCTCCTCCTCCGAGCGTGCGAGGACCCATATCTTGGGGTTCAGTTCCTTGGCTGTAAGGATCACGTAAAGGTTCTGGGCGTCGGTGGGCAGCACGCAGACAATGCCTCTGGCCCTCTTGATTCCGGCCTCGATGAGACACTTGTCGTGGGTGGCATCGCCCTGGCAGTAGACAATGCATTCCTCCTGAAGCCTCTCGATCACCCCGGGTCTGTTGTCCACGACGACGAAGGGCATCTTCTCCGCGGCAAGCTCCCGGGCGATGCGCATACCGATCCGGCCGCACCCGCAGATGATGTAGTGGTTGTTCATTTTCTCGATGGTCTTTTCCATCTTCCCTCTCCCCAAGAGATTCATCAATCGGCCTTCCACCATGGTCTGAGCCACGAGACCCACCGTGTAGAGCATGGTGCCCACACCGAAAGAAACGAGTACGACGGTGAATAACATGCCCGTGCGGCTCTGCGGTGCAAAGTCCCCGTAGCCGACCGTAGTGAGTGTCGTGACCGTCACATAAATGGACTCCAGCAGGCCCCATCCTTCGATAACGTGAAAGCCCACCGCACCGATCGCAACGAGGATCACGATGAAGATCAGGGCTATTTTCAGATTGTTGGGCATCCTGTCAGCTTCCCCCGGGCACGAACCTGTTTTCTATTTACCAGACAAGTCACCGGAATAAAACCTTTTTCCGTTCCGGCACCGATTATCGATTGAACATTGCGCCGATTTCCGATAAAAAAACACCCATGGGTCAGAGGGGTCCCGAGTTCGCGAAAGTCTACACGGGGAAGGCGCTCATCGCCGACCCGATCTACCAGTACGCCTGGTTCACCGTCCCGGGGCCGGAGTTCCCGGGGGAAAAGACGGAAAAAGAGCTCCTCGACACGCCCTGGCTGCAGCGCCTGCGGCGCATTCACCAGCTCCAGAGCGCCCGCTGGGTTTACCCCGCCGCCGAACACAGCCGCTTCCAGCACTCCCTGGGCACGATGCACATGGCCGGCGAGTTTGGCCGGCATCTCTACCCCAGCCTCAAGAGCGTCTGCCCCGATGCCCCGTCGGTCAACTTCGTCGAGGAGCTGGCGCGGCTTGCAGGGCTTCTTCATGATGTCGGACACGGCCCCTTCGGCCACTTCTTCGATGATCATTTCCTCGATCAGTACGGGATCACCCACGAGGACCTCGGGCAGAAGATCATCACGAAAAAACTGGCAAAGACCATCGGCTCCATGAGGCGCAGCCCCACGGGGCCTTTCGAAAAAAGGGAGACGATCGACCCGGCAACCATCGCCTACCTCATCAAGATGCCTGCGGGACCGGACGGGACGCGGCCCCGGTGGCTGGAGCTTCTCAGGCAGCTCTTCTCGGGTATCTACACGGCCGACAACCTGGACTACGTCCAGCGCGACGCCTTCATGACGGGCTTTTCACTCGACATGGTTGACATCTCGCGCCTTCGCTTCTACACGTTCTTCACCGAGCAGGGGATCACCCTTCACCAGGCAGGCATCTCGGCCCTCTCCCGGTTCCTGAACGCCCGGCTCAACCTGTACCGCAATGTCTACTATCACCGCACCACGCGGGCCCTCGACCTGCACCTGCAGGAGATCTTCCGGGACACGATGAACCTGCTGCTGCCGGGGGACCCCTCGAAGTTTCTCGACGACTACCTCGAGTGCGACGAGTGGACCCTCTTCCGGGACGTCCAGCGCTGGCCACGGGACAAGGACCCGCAGAAACGCAGGCTCGGCCGGGAGTGGGAGAAACTCCACAACCGCGAGGTCAAGTGGAAGATGTCCTTTGCGACGGAGCTCTCCATCGATGAGCTGCCCCGGGGCATTCGATTCTCGGGAGCGACGGACTACGAGGACGCAATCCGCAGGCATCTGCCTCCGGGGTTGCGCAGAAAGCCGTTCCGCGTGGATCTGGCCACGCAGGACCCGAGGCCGCTCAACCCCATCACGGAGGAAAGCAAGCGGATCAACATCTACAACCCCTCCACGGGGATCACCTCGCCCGAGCCCCTCGTGGACATCTACCGGTTCATCCCGGCCCGGGTCGTCCACTTCCGGGTTTTCTCCCTCAGTCATGACCACGACGAGGCCCTGGCCCGTGCCGCCGAAAAGGCGCTGGGGTCGCTTGCCGGCCAATCTAAAACCAATATTTAGGCTTCGGGATTCGGGCTTCCGGAATCGGGATAAACCGGTAAAGGTATTTCTTTAGAAAATCAAAACCTAATCCCAGAATCTTTGAAACCCTTTTGAAATCCTGAAGCCCGAAGCCCGAAGCCTGAATCCCCGTCCGGTGGATTTGACACCGGACAGGCAAGCTGTTAAAAGAGGCTTCTTTGCCGATAGGAGAGCACGTGGCTGCGAAGGAAACGACCGACATCACCCTGTTCGTCCGGACCTCCGACGAGGAGATCGCCCGCTGGGACCGCAAGCGGATCGTCGATGCCCTCATGCTGGAGACCTACGTCGATGCCGACACGGCCGAAGAGATAAGCCTCGACGTCGAAAAACAGATCATGGCCTCGGGCCTTACCCATCTCACGGCTCCCCTGATCCGCGAACTCGTCGACGCGAAGCTCATGGAGCGCGGTCTCGAGCAGGCCCGGCGGATGCACACCCGCCTCGGCTTTCCGCTCTACGATGTCAGCCAGCTGATCCTGCATCAGAACAAGGAAAACGCCAACCTCCCCCACGGTCCCGAGGCGTCGAACCTGATCCTCGCCGAAGGCATCAAGAAGGAGTACGCCCTTCACGGCGTCTTCTCCCACGATGTGGGCGATGCCCACGTGAGAGGGGATTTGCACCTGCACGACCTGGGCTACGTCGACAGGCCCTACAGCTCGAGCCAGACCCTGGAGTTCGTCAAGAAGTTCGGTCTGAACCTGCCCAACACCTTCTCGGCCTCGAAGCCGGCGAAGCACGCCGAGGTGCTGCTGGCCCACATGGTCCGCTACAGCGCCGTCCTGCAGGGGTACTTCTCGGGAACCATCGGCTGGGACGCGGTGAATATCTTTTTTGCCCCCTACCTCAAGGAGCTCTCGGACCGGGAAATCGAGCAGATCGCACAGATGCTCGTCTTCGAGTTTTCCCAGCTTGCCGTATCCCGGGGCGGCCAGGCCATTTTCACGGAGATCGGCATCTACTGGGAAATTCCCCGGCACCTGCGCGACGTACCTGCCATCGGACCCGGGGGGGAGTTCACGGGCAAGACCTACGGGCATTATGCAAAGGATGCGCAGCGCTTTGCCCGCGCCCTCTTCGAGATCTACCGGGAGGGCGATGCCCTGGGAAGCCCTTTCTTCTTCCCGAAGCCGCTTTTGCGGATGACGGAGGACTTCTTCAATACGCCGGGCCACGAAGACTTCCTCCTGCATGTCTGCGGGGTGGCCGCCGAGAAGGGAAACCCCCATTTCATCTTCGACCGTAACGGAACCCTCAAGGTCCCCCGTTGCTGCCGCCTCGACTTCGGGAGCGACAGCCGCGCCCGCGAAGAGGCCCGAAAGCCCTGGGAGATGCGCTATGCCTCCATTCAGAACGTGACTCTCAATCTCCCGAGGCTGGGATATCTGGCCGAGGGCAATGACACGCATCTCTTTTCCCTTATCTCGGAGCGCATGGAGATCGTCGCCAGGGCCCACTCCCAGAAGAGACAGTTCATCGAGAGGCTTCTCGCCATCGGGGATGGGGGGCCCCTGGCCCTGCTGTCCATGGACTGCGAAGGGTCTGCTTATCTGAAACTGGACCGGGCCACCTATCTCATCGGCATGGTGGGGCTCAACGAACTCGTGCAGGTCCACCGGGGTGCACAGCTTCACGAGGGGGACAAGGCGCTGAAGTTCGGGCTCGCGATCCTCGGACACATCCAGAAGATGGCCACCAGGCTCGGCCGGCAGCACGGCATGCGGTACATCCTCGAGCAGACCCCCGCCGAGAGCACCGCCTACCGGTTTGCACGGCTCGACCTCAAGTACCACTCCCCCCGGTCGGGACGTTTTGTCCGCGGCGATATCGTAAAGGGTGAACTTTACTACACAAACTCGACGCAGCTCAACATCGCGGCCAAGACGGACCCCTTCGCCCGGGTCAGTAGCGAGGGCCTCTTTCACCCGCTGATCGACGGCAATGCAATCACCTCGGTCTGGCTCGGGGAGTCCAGGCCATCCGCCGAGGCACTCGCCCGGTTTGTTACGAAGTCTTTTCGTGAAACGACGTGCAGCCAGATCGTCTTCTCGCCCGAATTTACGGTGTGCATCGCCTGCCGGCAGACGGTGCGCGGCCTCAAGACAGCCTGCCCGGGCTGCGGCTCCACCCGCATCGAAGGTGTCAGCCGCGTCGGCGGATACCTCACGCACACCTCCCGCCTGAACCGGGGAAAGGTCGCCGAACTTCGCGACACCTTCCGGCAAGAAATCTCTTGATGCCTGTGGGTAAGCGAGCCTTGGGCCTTTGATTGAAGCCGGGGACGCAATGGATTTCTTCGCCTGTCCCCGATCCTCGTTCCTCGTTCCTCGAACCTTAAATCTGCTATTATGTTCCCGGGTTCCCTTGACATCGCCCCGACGGATGCCTAAATTCCAGAGCGAGGGCGATGGAAGAACCCGGCGCAAAGAAAAATTCCATTTAAATCAGTATGTTTGGTGAGCGCCCCCGTCGAGGGGGCGCGAGCCGGCACTTTTCTCTCTGCAAAAGGACCCCGATGGAGAAAATCGACGACATCATCAAGAGGATCTTCCGTGAAAGCAGCCAGCTCAAAGAGGCCTTCCTGCGGAATAACCTGGAAAAGATCGTCCGCGTCGTCGATGTCATCACGGAAGCCCTGAAGAAGGGCCAAAAGGTCCTGCTCTTCGGCAACGGCGGAAGCGCTGCCGACGCGCAGCACATCGCCGGGGAATTCGTGAACCGGTTTTTGATCGAACGGCCGCCCCTGCCGGCCATTGCATTGACAACGGACACGTCGGTCCTCACGAGCATCGGGAACGACTACGATTTCTCGGAGATCTTCTCCAAGCAGATCAGGGCTCTCGGCCAGGAAGGGGACATCGCCTGGGGCTTCAGCACGAGCGGCGGCTCCGTCAATGTCATCAAGGCCCTGGAGGCGGCAAAGAAGATGGGGCTCGTGACGATCGGGTTCACGGGACGCGATGGCGGCGCGGTCGGAATGATGTCGGATTACCATCTCAATGTGCCTTCCAACACAACCCCCCGGGTTCAGGAGGTGCACATCGTCATTTCACATGCCATTTGCGAACTCGTGGACTGGAAGCTGTTCCAGCGGCCTGACCAGAGATAGCGAAGAAGGGAAGAGATACCGGACGGACATGGGCAGCAAATCGAAAAACAGGAAGGAACACGAAGCCGCTCCCCCCCGGGAGCCGCAGGAGAAGGCACAGGCCGAAAAGACCGCGGAAGGCGACCAGGGCCAGCCCCTGACGGCCGACGACCTGCGCGCAAGCCTGGAGGCGAAGGAAAAGGAGGCCGCTGAGAACTACGACCGTTACCTGCGGGCCATGGCGGAGATGGACAACTTCCGCAAGAGGGCGGCCAGGGACAAGGAAGACGCGATCAAGTACGGAAACGAAAAGCTGATCAAGGACATCCTGCCCATCCTGGACAGTCTCGAACGGGCCCTTCACCAGGCATCCGAAATGACGGCCCGTAACAACTTCGAGGCCTTCCAGCAGGGACTCGAACTCATCCACACCCAGATCCTGGGATGCCTCGAGAGGCACGGGGTGGAGAAGGTGGCGGCAAAGGGGGAGGAATTCGACCCGGACTGGCATCAGGCCCTCATGCAGGTGGAAACGCCGGAGATGGAGAGCAACCGGGTCGTCGACGAATACGAGAGTGGATACACGCTGCACGGGCGGCTTCTGCGGCCCTCCAAGGTCTCCGTTTCAAAAAATGTCCCGAAAGAGGATGAGGGGCAGTAAACCAGAACATCGAGCAGTACAGGAGGTTTGAGCATCATGGGAAAAGTGATCGGAATCGATTTGGGCACGACGAACTCCTGCGTGGCCATCATGGAAGGGGGAGACCCTGTCGTCATCGCAAACCAGGAGGGAAGCCGGACGACACCGTCGATGGTTGCCTTTACGGATAAAGGGGAGCGGCTCGTCGGCCAGTCGGCCAAGCGCCAGGCTGTCACGAACCCCGAGAACACCGTCTATGCCATCAAGCGGCTCATCGGGCGGAAGTTCTCATCCCGGGAGGTCCAGTACGACAAGGGGATCGTTTCGTACAAGATCACGGAGGCTCCCAACGGCGATGGCCAGGTCACGATCAGGGACCGCAGCTACAGCCCTGCTGAAATATCGGCCTTCATCCTCATGAAAATGAAGCAGACCGCGGAGGACTACCTGGGCGAGAAGGTGACCGACGCGGTCATCACCGTGCCGGCATACTTCGACGACTCGCAGCGCCAGGCGACGAAAGACGCCGGAAAGGTGGCGGGGCTCAACGTCCTGCGCATCATCAACGAACCGACAGCGGCCTCGCTGGCATACGGGCTCGACAAGAAGAAGGACGAGAAGATCGCCGTCTTCGACCTGGGCGGCGGGACCTTTGACATCTCCGTCCTCGAGCTGGGCGACGGCGTCTTCGAAGTGAAGTCCACCAACGGCGACACGCACCTCGGGGGAGAGGACTTCGACCAGCGCCTGATGGACTACATCTGCGACGAGTTCCAGAAGGAGCAGGGCATCAACCTGCGCAAGGATCGTATGGCCCTCCAGCGGATCAAGGAAGCCGCCGAGAAGGCCAAGATGGAGCTTTCCACAGCCATGGAGACGGACATCAACCTGCCCTTCATCACGGCGGATGCCTCCGGGCCCAAGCATCTTCTCATGAAACTGACCCGGGCAAAGCTCGAGGCCCTCGTGGAGGAGCTCATCCAGAAGCTCGTCGCGCCCTGCCAGATGGCCCTCAAGGACGCCGGGCTTGCCCCGAAGGACATCGACGAGGTCATCCTCGTGGGCGGCATGACCCGCATGCCGCGCGTCCAGCAGAAGGTCCGGGAGATCTTCGGCAAGGAGCCCCATCGCGGCGTCAACCCCGACGAGGTGGTGGCCGTGGGCGCCGCCATCCAGGCGGGCGTTCTGTCCGGCGAGGTGAAGGACGTGCTGCTTCTCGACGTCACACCGCTTTCCCTCGGGATCGAGACGCTGGGCGGCGTGTTGACGAAGCTCATCGAAAAGAACACGACCATCCCCACCCGCAAGAGCCAGATCTTCTCCACGGCGGCCGACAACCAGCCGGCCGTGAGCATCCACGTGCTCCAGGGGGAGCGGGCCATGGCGGGGGACAACAAGACGTTGGGCCGCTTCGAGCTGGTGGGCATCCCGGCGGCGCCGCGCGGAGTGCCGCAGATCGAGGTCGCCTTCGACATCGACGCCAACGGCATCGTCCACGTCTCCGCCAAGGATCTGGGGACCGGCAAGGAGCAGTCCATCCGCATCACCGCTTCCTCGGGTCTCTCCAAGGAAGAGATCGACAAGATGGTTCGCGACGCCGAAGCCCATGCCGCCGATGACAAGCAGAAGCGTGAAATCATCGAGGCGCGCAACCACGCGGACAGCCTTATCTATTCCACCGAAAAATCCCTCAAGGAATTCGGCGACAAGATCGACGCTGGAGAAAAGCAGAAAATCGAAAGCGGAGTCGCGGCCCTGAAGAAGGCCATGGAAGGAAACGACCCCGCGGCCATCAAGACCGCTTCCGACGAACTTACCCAGGCATCCCACAAGCTGGCCGAAGCNNCGTCTACCAGATCGAGAAGAACATCAGGGAGTTTGGCGACAAGATCGACGCATCGGAGAAAGCGAAGATCGAAGAGCATGTGGCCACAGTCAAGAAGGCCATGGAAGCCGACGACGCGGGGGCCATCCGCAGCGCCCAGGACGAACTTGCCCGGGCCTCTCACAAGCTTGCCGAGGCCATGTACGCCAAGACGTCGAGCCAGCAGCCCGGGGCGGGCCCCGGGGCCGGACCCGAGGC
>DIFQ01000122.1 GCA_002419215.1 Syntrophaceae bacterium UBA5744 | reverse complement strand
TGACGCGATGATCGTTCTCTTCATGCAATCTCCTCCTGTACATTCCATCTGTATTTTATCGTTCTTAGCGCTTGACTCGCATATTCCAGTTTTCGTTTGTTGCCATGGCCTGGGGGGTCTGGGTGATCTCGGCCCCCTTCTCCTGCTGAACCCTTTGAAGGGTCCTGGGTTTGGAGTAATTGAAGGCGTCCTTCACCGAACCGTCGTAGCGCTTCATCCCGTCGACGAAATAATAGGTAAAGACGCTGTTTCGCAGCTGGTCCGACTCCCAGGATTTCTCCCCGGAGCTGCTGGCGCTGATGAGGACCTTGCCGTAGGATTCCTGGCTGCCGCCGATGCTTTTCCCCGATGATGCGGCCTGTTTCGGCTGGTCCTCGAGAACGATGTCCTTGGCCCCGAAGAGCCGTTTGCCCTGGGCCGTGGACACCCCATAGCCCTCGTTCTCATCCCCGACGCCCAGCGACTTGCCGCCCGGCGGGAGGAAACCGGGAATCGCCCGGTACGCCCCGTTGCTGTAGCACGTGTCCAGGACCATGACGAGCCGGCGCGCCCGCAGGTTTCCCACGAAATCCTTCAGGGTTGTTTCCGCCACCGCGGTGTGCCAGACACGTTCCCGGGGGTTGACCTCCGTGTCGTAGGTCACGATGTAGACGCCGCCGAACTTGTCCGGCGGGGTCCCGTGGCTGCTCATGTAGACGACGACCAGATCGTCCTCCTGCGCCGCGTTCCGGATTCCGTTGAGGTACTTGACGATGTTCGAAGAGGTGGCGTTCTGATCCGCCAGGAAGTACGTGCTGTTCTTCGTGAAGGCCGCCTGCTCGAGAAGGAACCGGTAAAACAGGGTGGCGTCCTTGACGGAGTACTGCAGGGGCGTGATGCCGTTCTTGAATTTTCCGACGCCGACGACGAGGGCATAGCGGTTGCGGATGGGGCCTACGGGACCGTCCCCCCGAACGCTCGGTTTCAGAACCGCGGCCCGGCTGAACAGCGAACCGAGCTTCTTCTCCCATTCCTTGACCTTGATGTTTTCCGGCGTGACGGGTGACACCCACTTCACGCCCACGACGGTCTGGGCCAGCGAAAAGGCCCGGTCCACCTGGATATCGTCTTCGTACTGCCCCTTGAGTTCGATCCGGCCGTAGGAATCGAGGGCGACAAACCCGCCGCCGACACCGTTCTGTGCGAAAAGCCCGTTGATCTCACGGATGTGGGCATCGGTGACGGAGGTGGTCTGCGCCGTGACGGCGCCCGGCACGAGCGTGGTCATGGCAACGATCAACCCGATCAGGATGAATGGAATCCGCTTTTTCATAAGTCACTCCACGGACAGGGTCGGCGTTAGCGCATTGCGACGGAGGCCCTGTGTGTTTCCAGGGATGCCGTCCCCTTTTTCACGAACAGATCCCTTTCCACGGTGTCTTCCTTTCCCGCCGAGGCCACCTTGAACCCGATGCGGTACTTTCCTTCCGGGACGTCCTTGGGAATGTCGAATTTGCCGTCGGCCTTTCGCAGTCCCGGGGCCGCCGTGATCTCCTGGTCGACTGCACCGAGGTTCGTCCACTCGTTTTTCGACGGATCGAAATACTTTACATAGCGCGTCTCGGTGACCTTCATCTCCTTGGCCCCTTCCGGCGCCATCACGTAGTAGGAACCTCCCAGATTGGCCGTCTGGCCGGCCGTGATCGTGCCTGGAGTCACGTTGAAGTTCTGGATCTTCGTAACGTTTCCCTGGGAGGGGTTGTACCCCACCTGCTGCGCTGTCTGCTGGTATCCCGCCACGGGCTGGCTCTGCAGGGTCGAGTACAGGCTCAGGCAGTGACCCCAGGCGACGAGGAACCCGAAACCGCCCCCCACGAGGGCGCCGATCCCCGCAGCCTTCCAGTCACCGCCGATCAGGCCGCCCACGAGGGCGCCTGCCGCGGCGCCGCCTGCCGTGTACATGGCGATGCACTTGTTGCGGGCATCGACTCTCTCCTCTTCCGTCCGGATCTGCGAGGGATCCGGCAGCACGGATGCGCAGGAGGTCAGGAGAAATACGCAAACCAGGAGAAGACTGACCGACTTGATGCGAAAGGCGTTCATGCGTTCCTCCTGTTAGCGGTGTTTCAACTTGAGATCGAGCGTGAGGATGCCCCCTTCATCGATTGCCGATGCCGGGACAACGCCGTAGTTGCTGCCGTCTCTTGCGTCATTCTCCAGAATGATGTCCTTGGTTCCCTTGGCCGAGGGCTTCCAGCCGGCCTTGGGGGAAATCACGGCGTACCCCGTTTTGTTCTGGTCCTCCACGACGATGTCCTTCGAGCCCTGCATGCTGTTGGCAATCATCATGGGCGGAGGCGGAGGCAGGCTGCTGCCGGCGTCTGCAACGGGCCCGGGCGGAGGCGGAGGCATGCTGGGGGGGGCCGAACTCATCTGTCCGTCTGGGGGCGGAGGAGGCATGGCGGGAGGCGCTGCCGGAGGCGGGGGAACGGAGCCGGGGCCGCCGGCCACGGTGGTGGACTGACCGCCCCCGATCGGGTTCGGGTTGCCGGACAGCATGATCATGACCTTCTCGGTACCGGGGGCTCCCGCAAATTTCAGGGCTGTCGACTTGGGAATTTCGTAGAGCTGCTTTGCCTCCACGTATTCATTGAACAGGACCGTCGTGTTTCCGGTCGGACCGATGTTCATGATCGTGAGGTACCCGGGCCGGTTCGTCCGGACGAGCATCTTGATCCGCTCTCCTGACCGGAAGGTCCTCGTCTTGGGAACGATGGAGAAATCCCCGTTGGGCTTGAGAAGGGCCAGCTTGTAGGAAATCCCCACGTATTTTTCGGGCGCTGCTGCGGGTGCGCTCGGAGCCGGGGCTCCGGAAGACATCCGAACGGAAGCGCCATCGCCGCTGTCGAAGATTGCCTTGGCACCCTTGGGGGATTTCTGCGCATCTGCGGACAATGGCATGAACACCATCGCGCAGATGAGCACCATGACCGCTGTAACCACCGCTTTTTTCCTGTTCATACGACAACCTCCCTTTTTCTGGGTCTTCCTTTGATTTCTAAAATCCCCGGTCACGGTCATCGCGACACCCGTGAATACCGCCGCCTTCCGCACGTCCCTCGACGATCCGATTTATGCAGCGCCGAGTATAAAAAAACCGTGCGATCGTTGTCAATCGATAACCGACACCGGATGGAACTTTCGCGTGTTGGGATTGCCGGTTGTGCAGGGAGCGGTCCTTTCTTGCAGCAGGAGTTTTGACGGTCTGCTCCCGCCCGTTGACGGTGCAACGTAAGCTCCCGAACCGGACTCGTCGGACTTCATCCGCAGAGCCAGGGCACCCCGAACGAAAAGTGACATTAAAATTGATTATTTGCAAAAAATCCTTTATGTGATCTTCACGTCCCCGATGACCGTGAAAGTGTGATCTTTGCCTGGGGGCATGCAAGATGCGTGAAAACGGAGGGGATAAACGAGGGTTTTTCCGCACTTCTTTCGCGGAAATTTACATGGTGCCTGGGGCGGGAATCGAACCCGCACAGCCCTAGGGACCGAGGGATTTTAAGTCCCTTGCGTCTACCAGTTCCGCCACCCAGGCAATTAGACAGGTACGGGCATGTATATTATCTTTGCCGGGCACTGTCAAGATGCGAGGCGACAGGCCGCGGTGCGGACCGGGCAGAGACAACCCTGAACAGCGGCACGGGGAGGCAGCATGCAGGAAGTCGATATCATCCTCGAAGGCGGCACGATCCTTACCCTGGACGACGCCGACACGGTCATCCCGTCGGGCGCCGTAGCGATCCGGAAGGACGCGATTGTCGCGGTGGGCCCCCGGGCCGACATCGCGGGCCGCTACAGGGGCCGGACGGTCATCGAGGCCTCCGGCCACGTCATCATGCCCGGTCTCGTCAACGCCCACACCCATGCGGCCATGACCTGTTTCCGGGGGATCGCCGACGACCTGGAGCTGATGGAGTGGCTCAACCGATACATCTTTCCCGCCGAGGCGAAAAACGTGGACCCGGAGCTTGCCTATTGGGGAAGCCTGCTGGCCTGCGTCGAGATGATCCGCTCCGGCACGACCGCGTTCTGCGACATGTACATCTTCGAGGACGAGACGGCGAAAGCGGCAAGCCTCGCCGGGATGCGATGCCTTCTCGGGGAGGTGCTTTTCGATTTCCCCTCCCCCAATTTCAAGACGCCCGACGAGGGGCTTGCGTACACGAAGGACCTCATCGAAAAATGGGCTGACGACCCGCTGGTTCGGATCGCCGTGGAGCCTCACGCCCTCTACACCTGCTCGGAGGATCTGCTGAAAAAGTCCAAGACCCTCGCCGACCGCTACAAGGTCCCCCTGGCCCTTCACCTGCTGGAGACAAAATCGGAGCGAGAGGGCCTGGTCGGAAAGCTTGGGAACAGCCCTGTGCGATACTTGCACGACATCGGCCTTTTGGACGAAAGCCTGCTGGCGTTCCATTGCGTCTGGCTCGACGACGATGATATCGGGATGTTTGCCCGTTGGGGTGCGAAAGTCGTACACAACCCCGAGAGTAACATGAAGCTGGCATCGGGCATCGCCCCGGTGCCCGATCTTCAGGCGGCAGGCGTGACCGTGGCTCTGGGTACGGACGGCTGCGCCAGCAACAACAACCTGGACCTGTTCCAGGAGATGGACACGGCGGCCAAGCTGCACAAGGCCTTCAGGCTGGACCCCACGGTGATGAGCGCAGGCACCGTCCTGAACATGGCAACGCGCGACGGCGCCCTGGCCCTCGGAATGGGGGATGAGGTCGGCTCGCTGCGGCCCGGGATGAAGGCCGATGTGATCACCGTCGATTTCAACAGTCCCCATCTCACGCCGGTCTACAGCGAGCACTCCCACCTTGTCTACTGTGCCTCGGGCTCCGACGTGGACACTGTCGTGATCAACGGCCGCATCGTCATGAGAAACCGCAAGCTCCTCACCGTCGACGAGGCGGAAGTCATGGAGCGCGTCAACCGGATCGCCGGGCGGATCCGGGCTAGTCTCGGGATGTGAGGGCCCCCGTATGAATCACACTGAAAAGATCGACATCCTCATCACGGGCGGCACCCTTCTCACCCTGACCGACGGAATGGACGTGATCGACGACGCCGCCATCGGCATCTCCGGGGGAACGATCCGTTTTGCCTGCCCCAGGGCCGAAGCCCCGGAGTCAAACCCTGTCGAAACGATCGATGCCGCGGGCTGTGCCGTCATGCCGGGCCTGGTGAACACGCACACCCACCTGCCGATGACCTGTTTCCGGGGGCTCGCCGACGATCTGCCGCTGATGGAGTGGCTCCACGATCACATGTTCCCCGCCGAGGCGAAGCACGTCAACCGCGAGATGGTCTACAAAGGCGCCCTTCTCGGGATAGCCGAGATGATCCTCTCGGGAACGACGACCTGCTGTGACAGTTATTTTTACGAAAGCCACGTGTCCCAGGCTGCCGTCGATGCCGGTGTTCGCATCGTGGCGGGCCAGGGGTTCATCGACTTCACACCCCCCGATGCAGCGGAGCTGGGGAAAAAGGCGGCGGCGGCGGAGAAGTTCATCTCGAAATGGAATCCCCTTCATCCGATGGTCACGCCATCGCTGTTCTGTCACTCCCCTTATACCTGCGCCAAGGAAACGCTCCAACGGGTGAAGCGCATCGCCGTCGAGGCGGGCGTGCCCTTCATGATGCACCTCTCCGAGACAAAGGAGGAAGGGGAAATCATCCGGTCGCGCTTCGGGCTCAAGCCGGTCCGCTATCTCGATGCGATTGGGGTCCTTGGCGGAAACACGGCGATGGTTCATTGCAACTGGCTCGACGAGGACGAAATGGATCTGCTCGCGTCAAGCGGCACCGGCGTCTGTCACTGCCCCGAGAGCAGCATGAAACTCGCTGCAGGCATCGCCCGGGTCCCGGACCTGTTGAAACGCGGCGTCGCCGTGGGGCTCGGCACGGACGGCTGCGCCAGCAACAACGACCTGGACCTGCTCCTCGAGCTCGACACGATGGCGAAGCTGCACAAGGTCTCGACGATGAACCCGACGGCCATGGATGCCGAGACGGCGCTGCGGATCGCCACAATCGGGGGCGCGCGGGTGCTGGGCCTTCAGGACCTCATCGGGACGATCGAGCCCGGCAAGCGCGCCGATCTCATCGTGATCGACCTGCGCAAGCCGCACCTGACCCCCCTGTACCACCCCTGCTCCCAGATCGTCTACGCCTGCCGCGGAAGCGACGTGAGGGACGTGATCATCGACGGGAAAGTCGTGATGCGCAATCGGAGGCTGCTGACCATGGACGTGCAGAAGGCCATGGACGACGTCCGCGAGATTGCCGAGCGGGTGAAGAAAGACTGACGGCTCGCGTGCGCGGGGCGTGCGGGGCCTCCTTTTCAGCGGCTCGCCTGCCGGTTCCCGTTACGCCTCCGGATGCTGAGAATTTTTTCGCAGCTGAAGCACACCCGATCCTGCCCGTCAGCCAGATCGACGGTGAACCGCCACTCCGTCCTTCCATCCCTCGCCACGGCCGCCCGGATCGCCTCCAGATCATCAGGACCGATTCGAAAGGTTGCTCGGAGAGTGGATCGCCCGGGCTGCCGGAATCGGATGGTCGCCGCCTTGTCCCAGATCTCGTACCCGGGGCCGAGAAGCTTGATCAGCATGATCATGAAGACCGGGTCCACGGCGCCGTACATGCTTCCGCCGAAGATCGTCCCGACGTAATTGCGTGTGCGCCAGTTGAGCGGCAGCCGGATGCGAACCTCCCGCCAGTCGGACGCAATGTATTCCACCCGCGCCCCGGTCGCGCGATAGACCGGGAACCAATTGAACCCCCAGCGCTTCAGACGGGTTTCCCAGGATTCGGCCATCTGTCAACACACCCCGTTCAGCGGTTATTCATGATTCAAGGCGGGGGATTGTAGCATACCGGGCCCCTAAAGGTAAGCACGTTGGGGCTTGCGGGAGACGGTGCGCCCGTTTTGCGGTTTTGTCAGCCGCCCCGACTCAGAATCGGCAATTGTCCTTTCGCTGCTGCAGCTGCATCCGCTCTCCCGGCAACTTCCTTCCTGAATCCCATTTAACTCCTTGACTGCCCCTGCAATTCAATGCATATTTTCAAAAAGGTCCCGTCCGAAAGCCCTGTCAATCCCACATATTTACCTTAACCTTCTGGAGAGAAGTGTGTCTGGTGTCGTCGAAAGGTGTCCATGTAACGGGCCCCCTTTGGGATTTATTGCCCTTTGGAGCCGTTCATGACGCATGAAGAAAGCCAGGATTGAAACTGGCGCAGCAAAACCAAGGAGGTCTGCAAATGGAAAGCATAAACCAGTATCAGCAGCTTGCAGTCACCTACGCCACTGCAATTGGCACAAAGATCATCGGTGCAATCATCATCTGGTTTGTCGGCCGCTGGCTGATCGGCCTGGCCGGACGCATGATCAATAAGGCCTTTGAAAGGCAGCAGTGGGATCCCAGCCTGACACGCTATATCGGCAACTTTGTCACAGTGGCACTGAATATCATCCTGGTCGTTGCCATCCTCGGCTACTTCGGGGTCGAGACAACGACCTTTGCCGCCCTGGTGGCCGGTGTTGGCATCGCCATTGGCGCCGCCTGGAGCGGCATGCTCGGCAATCTGGCAGCAGGTATTTTCCTGATTGTGCTGCGGCCATTCAAGGTGGGCGACTTCGTTACTGCCGGGGGTATTACCGGCACCATAAAAGAGATCGGTCTTTTTGCCTCCAGTATCAACACGCCGGACAACGTCCTGACCATGGTCGGAAACGGCAAGATATTTGCCGACACCATCCGGAATTTCAGTCACAACCCGTTCCGTCGGGTCGACTTGAAGTGCCAGCTGGCGGGCAGTGCCGATCATGCCGCCGCCATGCAGCTTTTGCGTCAGAAATTTGCAACCATTCCAAACGTTGTGGCAGAACCGGCTGTTGAGGTGGACATCCTGGAATTCAACCTGGTGGGTCCGGTCCTTGCCGTACGCCCATACTGCCACAATGATCATTACTGGCAGGTCTATTTCGAAGGCAATCGCATCATCCGCGAAGCTCTGGCTGCAGCTGGATTCCCGGACCCCATGCCGGCGCAAACGGTGCTGGTGCAGAATGCCCGATCATGAGTTGCCTTCGGGGAGATGGACTCGGTTCGATTGTCACCTCCGATTCTCATTTTGAACATCAATTTGATCCAGGAGCAGAAAAAATTGTTACGAAGCATCCCCTTGGATGAGTAAAGATCATTGCAGGCCTGACCCTTATCGCTTTCCTGCTCATCGTCGTGCCCGACTGGGGACAGTCGAAAGCGGACAGGCAAAAGGAAGTGCAGAAGGCATCGCGTGAAACCCTGGCGCAACTCTACAAGTCGCAGCCTTCCGCCAGGAAAGCCACCGCTAATGCGGCGGGACATGCCGCGTTCAGCAACTTCGGCTTGAAGATTCTTGTGGCCGGAAGCGGCATGGGCCTTCGACAACAAGACGAAATAGTTCACGTCCATGAAGAGGTTCGAGGTCCAGGCCGGCCTGGGCATCGGGGTCAAGAAGTTCTTACAGGCGCAAGCAGGGAAAGGATCCCGAGGACGACGAACAGCGCCGCCGCCACCCATCGCATCACCTTCATGTTGATCCGCTGCGCCAGGGTCTCGCCCATCCAGACAGCGGGGATATTCGCAAACATCATCCCCAGTGTCGTTCCCATGACGACCGCAACCAGCGAATCGTAGCGGGCCGCAAGCGCAATGGTGGCAAGTTGTGTCTTGTCGCCCATCTCCACAAGAAAGAATGCGACCAGGGTGGTCAGGAAGACACCGGCATCCCGGATATTGCGGTTTTCCTCCAGTTTGTCCGGTATGAGCGCCCAGGCGCCGAAAGCAAAGAAGGACACGGCAACGATCCACTGCAGGGTTTGAAAGGATACGAGGCCGGCCAGCCACGCGCCGAGGTATCCCGCGGCGAAATGATTGGCAAGGGTGGCAAAGAAGATACCGAGGATGATCGGCCCCTTGCGCTTGAGCTTTGCCGCGAGCACAAACGACAGCAACTGGGTCTTGTCGCCCATCTCGGCCAGCGTCACGATCAGAGTCGAAAGAAAGAAAGCTTCCACGTTTCCCGCCTCCCTTGGTAAGAAGTTCAGCCCCTCGATCCGAGCGGCCCTGGGGATCGCCAAGGAGGCCGGCGAAAAAAAAGCGAGACCTCAGCATGACGATTCGTCACACTAAAGGTCTCGCTAATCGGCATTCGCCAACGGCAAGGCCAGGCGGTCTCCCGCCAGCATGTTGACCTTGCCTCGCTAACTACTCCCCTTTAGAATGCTAGCGTTCTATTACACCCCGCATCGGATGTCAATCCAAAATTGCCCCCCCATGCGGTTTGCCCGCTTACCAGTCGATGCCCTTTGAGCGCAAATAAACCTGCATCTCCCTCATCCCCAGCCGTGCCGCTTTTTTCATATCCTCCAGGGCCTGTCGCGATTCCCCCTGGCTCCACAGAAGGGATGCACGGTTGCAGTACGCTTTCACGTACTGCGGGTCGGCATCGACGGTGTTTGCGTAGTCCTCAATGGCCTTGATGAATTTGCCTGCCTTCTCGTGGGCAATCCCCCGGTTGTAATGGATCTCGGGCAATTTCGGCGCGTGCTCGATGGCTCTCGTGTAATCGCTGATCGATCGTCCGTAGTTTTTCACGGCCAAATAGGCGTTGGCCCTGCGAAAAGCGGCGATGGCCTCCTCAGGGATGATTCCCCGGCTCTGCTCCATGCGGGCTTCCGTCTCGGGACCGAAGACCGGCGGGCTGATCTGTATCTCCGAAATGCTCTCCGGCGAGGGGTCGCGTGCGGACCAGCCGTTTCCCGTTTCCCGCTTCACACCGGCCGGTTTCGAATGGAGCCCCAGGATTTCAGACAGTCGGTCTTTCATGGATAACCCATGGCAAATGGCTAATGGCAAATGGCAAATCAATTTCTCTTTTCGGAACCTTAAGCCTTAAGCCCTGCGCCTTTCCTTAAAGAAATGTGACCGTGAACAGATCCCGGACGACCGCTTCTTCGCGTGCCATGCTTTCGCCGTCGTAACGGACATCGACGAGCAGGCGCTCCTCGAGACCGAAGTTCGAGAGGTCGAGAAAGGCGAACTCCAGTTTTCCGATCACAAACTCCCCGTCGATATCCAGCTCGAAGGCGTAACGTCCTTCGCCGATCGTCCCGGCCGTCACGCCGACATGATCCTTGCGGGGCGCGGGCTTTGAACCGGACTCGATCCGGGAGGTCTTGATCTTCCTGAGGTTGAGATCTTCCACGGCCTTGTCATCCATCGTGACGACGATGGAAAACGACGATGCGGTCCGCCCCAGGAGCCCCGTCTCGTGGAAGAAATCGTCCACGTCATACCACGCGGTCCAGGTTGGGCCCACGAGCCGGGCCATGACATCGTCTTCCCAATACCAGATGTCGCTTACGCCCAGACCGCGCTGGCGGCAGTGCTCCTCGACGCGGTCTTTCGCCTTCGACCGGATCTGCCCGCATACGATCTCGCAGTCATCCCCGCGAATCTCCACACGCAGGATATTCCGGGCCCTGAGATCCTCCTCGGCGGGAGGCGTCTCCCGGTCCGTTTCCACGACGGGACGAGGGGTCACGTCTTCATCCTCGTATCGCCCCAGTTTTCGGATCGTCTCGTCGAGATCGTCCGCGGCCCGGCCGGCGAATCCCTTTTCGAACTGGTCGATGTTGCCGTCGAGAATCTCCTCGACATCCCGGGTTTTCTTCTTTTTCGGCATGGGTCCCTCCTTCTTCAAGAGGGCTCTGGGAGGGGAACGTGAAATGGCATTCCTGTCCGCGGGACGGTCCTCCGAAAAGAGAAAGACCGGTTCATGCAGACAAACCGAGACTGCCGACCCGCTAAACGCGCAAACGCATTGCCTGGCCAACAAGCTGGATTGACTGAATCTTCGTTGTGTTCACCGATGTGCCTTCCCCTCCGTCGGCTGCATCGGCATTATCATCATAACTCGATCCAACCGATCCGTAAAGTGGAAAGAATGGGTTGCCGTTGCCAACTCGAACGTTTTCCTGTAGAGATTGCCCATAGATAACCTTCAAGACAGGAGGATACCCATGGCGATTGTCACGTTCCGGTCCGAATCCGTTCTCAAAGGCGGGCTTTCCGTCGAAAACCGGGCGGGAAAGTTCACGGTACTGATGGACGAGCCGGAAACCCTGCGTGGAACCGACACGGGAATGAACCCCGTCGAAATGCTGTTGTGCTGCCTGGGGGCCTGCCAGTGCATCGTGGCGCGCCTCTTCGCCAGGGCAAGGAAAATCCATGTTCAGGAATTTCGCGTCGAGCTGGAGGGAGACCTCGATCCCGACGGTTTTCTCAGGGGGAGGGACGGAGTGAGGGCGGGACTTCATGAAATCCGCTACACCGTCCACATCAGGACGGATGCAAATGAAGAAAAAATCCGGGAATTCGTGGAATTCGTGAAAAGCCGCTGCCCCGTCAACGACTCCCTGCTCGGGCATGTCCCGATCGTGCAGAAGGGAATCGTCATCGAGAGGTGAAGCCTTCCTTATCCTTATCCTTATCCTTTGGCGGGTCTCGAAAGGCGGCGTTCGGGTTCACCATCGGGTCCCAGGCGCACTTGGGACAGTAATAGGCCGGCCAGACGCACCCGCAGCCCGAACCGATGAGTTCGAACTGTGCGCAGGTTTCACAGACACCCGCGCCACAGCCCAGGCAGGCGACGAAGACGACGTTCGACCAACAACTTTCACAGGTCCTGATTTCGGCCTCCATGCCGGATTCTCCTTCAGCAACCCGGGCATACCCGCACGCCCCCGCTTCCCTGCAAACCGCCCTCACGGATCGCCACGGTGTCCCCTCGTTCAGTGCGCCTTGGGCTTCATCTGCTTGCCGGGCTTTTTGCCTTCATAGATCTGCGTCCAATCCCCGAACGCGATGAGGATCGTGTCCACGGCCCCATCGATCCCCACCTTCTCGGTGTTGATCACGAGGTCATAGTACTGCGGATCCATCGAGTCGATCTGAAAATATTTCCGAACGAAGGCGATCCGGTCGCTGTCGCGTTTTTCGATGTACTTCTGGGCCTCGTCGCGAGAGAGGTTGCGGATCCTCATCATGCTCTCGATCCGGTACTCGAGCGGCGCGATGATCTTCACGCGAAAGGTCGTCTCCGGGGGAAGGATGTATCCGGCCCCCCGGCCCACCACAATGGCGTTGCCGTGTTTTCCGATCGTTCCCATGACCATCGTAAGGTGCTTCAGGTAATCGCTCGGCCAGAGATGCCGCGAGACGAACATGGAGTTGATCCAGCTCTCCATCGTCGTGACGGCCTTCTCGTCCAGTGTCTCGACGACCTTCGTGCTCATCTTGGAGCTCTCGGCCACCCGCTGGATGATTTGCCCGGCCATGAGGTCCATCTTCGTCTTCTGGGCAAGGTTGCGGGCGATCTCGCTTCCACCGGCGCCGGCCTGCCGGGAAATCGTGATGGTGTATGCGCTCACCGGGGCCTTTTCCCGTTGCCACTTGTCCAGTTGTTCCTGAACGATCTTTGCCTCGACCTCGCTGTCCTTGATCTTTACGTCACGGGTGTAGTCGGGACAGTTGACATTGAAGATCGAGTCGGTCGTGACGCTGAAGCGTTTCTGACACTGCTCGCGCCAGGCACAGATGGAGCATACTTTCCTGTCCGTCTGCATGGTTTCTCACCCCTTTCGATTCGATAAAGGCTCTTTCCTGCTTCTTCTGCTCATCGAATGACTAAACCCTTTGCCTTTAGCCTTTAGCCTTTAGCCTCTTGCACCTGCCTGTTTCGCCCCGCCCATGGCCTCGAACCCGCTCACGATGTCGATGAGTTCTTCCGTGATCGTGCTCTGCCTCTGCC
Organism: Syntrophaceae bacterium UBA5744; assembly: GCA_002419215.1. Classification (GTDB taxonomy): domain Bacteria; phylum Desulfobacterota; class Syntrophia; order Syntrophales; family UBA2192; genus UBA2192. The sequence continues at coordinate 27,118 of DIFQ01000122.1, read as the reverse complement.
GGTGGAACTGCCCGAAGAGATCCTCGAGCCGCTCCTCGATGTTCTTTTCGGCGCTCTGCATCGCCGCCAGCCGGCTGGCATTCTCGCTCGCCAGCGAATCGGCGAATGCCCGGTAGAGCGAGACGAACAGGTACTCCCGGATGAGAGCCCGAAAGATCGTCTCCCAGTCCATGGTGAACGTCGGGAGCGTCCTTGATTCCCACTTCTTTTTTTCGAGGTTCTTCAGCCACTCCCGGTCGACGGGAAGAATCTTGAGGGTCTTCGGGCGGTAATTCGCCCCGGAGACGTATTCGTTGTAGTAGAGGACCATGCTGTCGATCTGCTTCTTGAAACGCCAGTCCTCGAGAACCGAGGTGATGTCCTGCACCATGGGGGTGATGCCGGCCGTCGAGCCCGGGGTGCTCAGGATCTCGTGAACCTTCTGCCCCGAATCCTCGAGGATGTCGGCCGGCCGCAGGCCTACGGAAATGACGATGCGGTTCTCTTTCGCGATTCCCAGGGCGTTCATCTCCGTGAGGGCATGGGCGGTGACGATGTTGTTGAATTGCCCGCAAAGTCCCTGGTCGGTGCCGAAGACGATGGCCCCCATCCGCTTCTCCGCAGACGACCGCATCGGGGCAAATGTGCCCCGGCTGTTCTTCAGGACAACCTGAAGCCCCATCTCGACGGTCCGGTTGTATTCCGACAGAGACTCGACGGCCTTCTGATACTGCCGGATGCTCACGGCCGCCAAAGCCTTCATGGTCTTCACGACGCCAAGGAGATCCTGGGCGCTCTGTATTTTGCGCTTCAACGACTCAATCGTTTGCATGGCTCGTCTCTTCCCTCATGGTTTCTGTCGCCTTGCAGGCCGTGTCGAGGAGCGTCTTGCGGTCATCCGGGGTCAACTTGTCCCCCGACTCGATCCGTCCGCAGAGATCCGCATTCTGCACAATCGTCATCTCCCGTAAGGCCGTCTCGGCTTCGCCGACCCGACCTATCGGAATGGAATCCAGGCTTCCCCCTGTGATGGCCAGAAGCGAAGCGATCTGCTCGGCCACCCGGATGGGCTTGTACTGGAGCTGCTTCAGGATCTCGCGGACGCGCCAGCCCCGCTCCAGGACCCGCCGTGTCGCCTCGTCGAGACGCGTCCCGAAGCGGGAGAAGGTCTCCAGTTCCTCGAACTGGGAGTAGGAGATGCGCAGGTCTCCTGCCACGGCCCGGTATGCCGGGAGCTGTGCCTTCCCTCCCACGCGGGAAACCGATTTGCCGACGTCGACGGGGGGCAGGATGCCTTTCTGAAAGAGCCGGGGCGACAGATAGATCTGCCCGTCCGTGATCGAGATGAGATTCGTCGGGATGTAGGCCGAGATGTCCTGGGCCTCCGTCTCGACGATGGGCAGCGCCGTCAGCGATCCCCCGCCGTGTTCCTTGCGCAAATGGGTCGACCGCTCGAGGAGACGGGAGTGAATATAGAAAATATCCCCGGGGAAGGCCTCGCGTCCCGGAGGGCGCCTGAGCAGCAGGGACATCTCCCTGTATGCCCGCGCATGATAGGTAAGGTCGTCGTAGACGACAAGAACATCCTGCCCCTTGGACATGAAGTACTCGCCCATGGAGGTCGCCGCGTAGGGCGCGATGAACTGAAGCCCCGGGGGGTCTTCGCCCACGGCGGCTACGACGATGGTGTACTTCATGGCGTTGTGCTGCTTGAGGTCGGCGATCACCTTGGCCACGTCGGATGACTTCTTGCCGATGGCGCAGTAGATGCAGATGACGTTCTTGTCCCACTGGTTGATGATCGTGTCCAGGGCAATGGCCGTCTTTCCCGTCTGGCGGTCCCCGACGATAAGTTCCCGCTGCCCCCGCCCGATGGGGATGAGGGCGTCGATCACCTTGACGCCCGTCTGCAGGGGGACGGTAACGGGATCTCTCGCCATGACGGGGGGCGCCTCGCGTTCGACGGGAAGTCGTTTTGCGGCCCGGATCTCCCCCTGGTTGTCCAGCGGCCTCCCGATCGCATCGACCACGCGGCCGATGAGGGACTCCCCGACGGGCACGTCGAGAATACGCCCGGTGCGCCTCACCTCGGATCCCGAGTTGAGGTGCTCGCTCGCCCCCAGGAGGATCACCCCGATTTCTTCGGGGTCGATGTTGAAAACGAGTCCCTGCACGTTCTTGGGAAAGAGGACGATCTCCTCCGCCCGTATGTTGGGCAGGCCGCTGACCCGCACGATGCCGTACCCGACATAGTGGACGAGACCCACCTCCCGCTGCGCGAGCTCCGGATGCTGGTCCGCGAGGACCGCGTCCATCGTTTTGAACGTGTCGTCGAGAAAATCCTTCAGTTTTTCCTTTTCACCTGGCATGGTCATATGCGTCCCCCTCGTGATGGGTGCCTATCTTTTTTCCTGCGCCTCCTCGTGCAGGGCGTGGTAGAACTTCTCCTCCAGGGAGTCCAGATACTCCTTGATGCTCCAGGCAATCTTGTGTCCGTCCGTCTTGAGCTCGTAGCCCGTCATGACGTTGTCCGACTTTTCGAAGACTACCTGGATGTCGCCGTTGATGTAGCGGCGAATGACGTCGTCCAGTTTCTTCCGCTCTTCAGCGGGGATGTCGAAGGCGCTCTGGACGGTGATCGTCCCGCCTTCCGTCAGCGAGTCCCTGAACTTTCCTCGCTCCTCTTCATCCATCGTCTGGATTCGTTCCATGAGGATCTCCACGATCCGCTGCTCGAGCTCCACGTCGGCGAGATCCTTGAGTACCCGGCGCGTGATGGAGTAGATCTGAGTCCCGGCGAGTTGCCGGAGCTCCGCGAGAAAGGCGTCACGCTCCGATTTCAGCGTCTCGACCCACAGTGCCTGGAGCATCTCGACTTCCTCCCGGGCCTTGTCCATCAGCTCCTTGCGGTGTGCCTCGGCGTCTTCGCGCGCCCGGTTCATTGCCGCCTCGACCTGGGCATCCAGGTCCCGCAGCCGTTTCTCGTACTGTTCCGCCGATTCCCTTGCCGACTCGCGGGCCTTGTCGGCATCGACGAAGGTGGCTGTGATCTTCGCCTCCCGCGCGTCCATGGCCCCGATGATCCGGCCGTAGAGGAACTTCTTCAGCAGGAACAGCAGGAGGAGGAAGTTGACGATCTGGCAGAAAAATACAAACCAGTCGATGTGCATGGATCACCCTCCGGCTTTTTTGACCACGTAGGCCCAGAACGGGTTGGCGAAAACCAGGATCATCGCGATCACGAAACAGTAGATGGCGATGGACTCGATCATGGCGAGACCCACGAAAAGGGTCCGCGTCAGCGAGTTCCGTTCATCGGGCTGCTGTGCGATCGAGCTCAGCGCGCCCTGCACGGCCCGTCCCTGACCGAGGGCAGGTCCGATCGCTCCGATTCCCATGCAAATCCCCGCCGTAATGATCGACGCCATTGCAACGATGCTCACGCTGTCCATACCGCTTCTCCTCACTTTCTTTTAGATTTTAACGGGTTCCGTTTCCTTTTTGGGATTGTGCTCCGTTTCCTCGTGGGTCTGCGTCGCCGAGGCGATGTACACCATGGCGAGAATGGCAAAGATGTAGGCCTGGATGAGCCCGATCAGAAGCCCCAGTGCCTGCATCACCACCGGGAAGAACAGCGGGGTGACCGCAAGCAGGATGGCGATGACCTTCTCATGGCTCATGATGTTGCCGAAGAGTCGCACGGCCAGGGCGAGGGTCCTGGAAAACTCCCCCATGACATGGAAGGGGAAGAAGATGAAGGTGGGCTGGATGTATTCCTTGAGATAGTGAAGGATTCCGTTCTTCGAGATCCCGTAGATCGGGACGGCGAAGAACACCACGACCGCCAGGGCCGATGTCGTTGTCAGGGATGAGGTGGGCGCCACGTACCCCGGGATGAAGGTAAACAGGTTGGAGAAGAGGATGAAGAGAAACAGCGTCGCGATGAAGGGGAAGTACGTGTCGACTCCCTCCTTGGCGATGTCGCCGACTTCCGAGCGGATGGTGCCCACGATCACCTCCAGCAGGTTCTGCCAGCGGCTCATGGTCCGCTCCGAGGAGAGATTTCCGGTGATCGCGATGGAACCGATGACGAGCAGCCCCATGATGAGCCACGTGTAAGCAATGGTCGCGTTGATCGTGACGAATCCCCAGGCAAACAGGATGACCTGGTCGGGGCTGATCTGATCAATGGCCACGATTTCCATTCGTTGTTCCTCCGATGATCCCGTACGATGTGTTACCGAGTTTTCTCAGCAGGATCCCCCGCATCGCCAGAAACCCCAGCATCGCGACGGCCATGCGCTCCCACTGGCCCTGCATGACGAGCGTGAGCCCCGCCAGGGCCAGCGCCATTCGCAGGGCAAAACTTGCTGCCATGGTACGAAAGGGTTTCTTCGTGTCGGGCAGCCTCCGGACCGTCTCCCACAGGCCGGCGAAGTAGATTCCGCCGATCGCCGCTCCCGCCAGAAATGTTAGCAAAAGTTCTCCCATAGTCATCAGTCATCCGGTATGGTCTGTCCGTGGAGCCCGGGGCCGGTTCATGTTCCGCCTGTACCCCGGACCCTCACGGACATAGGGGGCGATTGGTCTTCAATCTTTCATGATGTCCTGCCTTGCCCTTTTGACCCAGTACCAGGCATTCATGCATCCCAGGGCCACACCCAGGATGAGCATCATGAGCGCCCACGAAAACCGGCTCGGCCATGTCCGATCGATCCACAACCCGATGGCCGTGAAGATGAGCGAGGGGATGACCACGGACCACCCCACCACCCCGACGACTCCCAGGCCGAATAATAGGGTATCATCCTTCCGTGTCTTGCCCTTGATCCGCCGGTCTTCCTTCGAAGCGACTTTTTTTGTAAAGTCCTCGGCAGTCTTGACGCGCCTCTCGCTGGGAGTCCGCTGATCGTCACTCATGTTCCCTGATCTCCAAGAATCGTCGGAGAAGGTCGATTTCCAGCTTCGCCGCAGCCGAGCGGGCCTTCTTTTCCCGCTCGTTCAGCTCCTCGAACTGCCTCACCACGATGTCCCTGAGCTGGCCCAGTTCATCGCTCTTTGCGGCGTTGCGGATCGATACGAGGATATCGGGGCCCTTCTTCACGAGGGTGCCCACATCGATGGCGAGATAATGCTCCCCCTCCCCGGTCTGGTACGAGAAGATACCCGGCACGAGCGACGCCGTGAAATCGACGTGATGGGGCAGCAAACAGAAATACCCGTTCTCGGCCTCGGCGACCACCTTCGAGACGTCCTCGACGAGAAACACTTCCGCCGGCAGCAGGATTTTAAGTTTCATCTTTCTTCGCCTCGTCTACGCCCCCGATCATGTAGAGCGAGCTCTCGGGGTACTCGGCAAACTCGTCGTTGAGGATCCGCTCGCAGCCCTCGAGCGTCTCGTCCCGGGAGACCATGCGGCCCGGTTTCCCGATGAACTGCTCCGTCGTGAAGAAGGGCTGCGTGAAAAAGCGCTCCAGCCGCCGCGCCCGGAAGACGGTACGCTGGTCGTCGCGGGAAAGCTCATTGATACCCAGCATGGCGATGATGTCCTTGAGCTCCTCGTAGATGGTGAGGGTTCTTCTCACTTCCTGGGCGATGCGGTAGTGCCGCTCGCCGGCGATGGTCGGCATGAGCATCTTGGAGCCCGACTGCAGGAGGTCCACGGCCGGGTAGAACCCTTCGCTTGCCCGCTTTCTCGAGAGCACGATGGAGGCCGTCAGGTGACTGAAGGTGTGCGAGGCGGAAGGGTCGGTGAAATCGTCGGCCGGCACGTACACGGCCTGGATGGAGGTGATGGCGCCCGTCGTGGTGTTGCAGATGCGCTCCTCGAGCTCTGCCAGTTCCGAGGCCAGTGTCGGCTGGTAGCCGAGGCGCGAGGGCAGAAGACCCATGAGGCCCGAGACTTCCTGGCCTGCCTGGATGAAGCGGAAGATGTTGTCCATCAGGAGAAGCACGTCCTGCCGCTCGTCGTCCCGGAAATACTCGGCCATGGTGAGTGCGGAGTGCCCGACGCGAAACCTGGCCCCGGGCGGTTCGTTCATCTGGCCGAAGACCATGACCGTGTTCTTGAGAACCCCCGCGTCCTTCATCTCGCGATAGAGCTCCTCCCCCTCGCGGCACCGCTCTCCGATCCCGCAGAAGATGCTGATTCCCTCGTGGCCGCTCACGACGTTGTGGATCAGCTCGGTGAGAAGAACGGTCTTTCCGACGCCGGCTCCCCCGAAGAGCCCTGCTTTCCCGCCGCGCTCCAGGGGCGACAGCACGTCGATGGCCTTGATGCCCGTTTCGAAGATCTCCGAGGTCGTCGACTGCTGCGTGATGGGGACCGCCTCGCTGTGGATGGGACGGTATTCCGTTGCCTCCGCCTGGGCGAGGTTGTCGATGTTCTCGCCGAAGACGTTGAATACCCGCCCGAGCAGGATCTTCCCCACGGGCACGCAGAAGGGCTGTTCCGTGTCCAGAACCGTCGAACCCCTGGAGAGACCCTGGGTGGGTGTCAGGGCGATGCCGCGCACGACATTCGCGTCGAGGTGCGCGGCCACTTCGATGCGAATCCGGTCGTCGTCCCCGGCGCGAAGGACATGGCGGATCGCCGGCAGATTGTCCTGAAAACGCACATCGACGACGCTTCCTCTGATGGATACGACTGTGCCACGATGTTCCACGTTCTTCCCCCTCGTTGTCGTTTTCGATCGGACGTTCTGCCCGATTTCGTCGCACCTACTTCGCGTGCCCGCCGTGGATGAGTTTCTGGCTGAAGGAACCCGCCTTGCTGTCGAGGCGGATGCGTTCTTCCATCTCCCGCTTCATCAACTCCTCGTAGCGCCCGGTGATGACGTACGTGGCGTAGTCGAACATCAGAATGGTGCGTGTCAGGCTCTCGGCGGCCTGATGATGCTCCACAGCCGTGACGAACACCGCCTGGAACTCGGCGTAGAGCCAGATGTGCCTGCGCATCAGGATGAGGGCGTAAATGGCCTCGTGCAGCGGAATGCCCTCGGAGTAACGCTCGTCGGCGTACTTCGTGAAGAATTTCCTGGCCGCTTCGAAGGGCTTGTCCGTGCAGAACAGGGCCCGGAAATTCTTGTAGAACGCGACGGCGTGCGAGAGGGCCTTTTCATCGGAAAAGTTATGGTAGGCAGGGGTCTTGGGGTTCGCCCTCACGTCCTTGAGCCATTGCAGGGCAATCCGGTCTGCGCCCTGCTCCGTGATCTCGATCAGTTTTGTCGCGTACCCTTGCATGTTCGGACTCCTGGATCAACTTCCATCGGGACCCGCGATTCCTGCTTTGTCGCGGCTGCCCGCCTGCGACGTCAGGCCTCCTGGGTAGCCCCGGATCGAGGCACCGTCTTGTATAGAATTTCGATCTTCGTGAACCCTTCTGCCAGCAGCGCCACAACGGCAGACACGACGATGAACATGATCGCGCGGATCAGGTCGTCCGTCAGAGGGACTCCCTTCAAGATGATCAGATGACTGGAAATGAGAATGAGACCCAGCAGGACCGATACGTAGATCCCCTTCTTTCTCCACCAGACGCCGGCCAGGACGATGGGGATGTAGAAGAGGTGCGTGAAGATGACCCCGCTTGCCATCACGGCGTGGTAGTAGTAGGTCAGGAAACCGCAGGCCGCGAGCAGGCAGGCCATGATCCCGACCTTGCTTCCCGTGAAGCTCTCCTCCATGCCGAGAGCCCGGAGGGCACCGAGCTGCCTGTCGATCTCGCCCTTCATCAGCTCCTGGTATCGCTCCGTGATGACGTAGGTGGCGTAGTCGAAGAGCAGGATCGTCCGGTTGAGGCTCTCGACGGCCTGCTGCTGCTCCACGGCCGAGACGAACAGGGCCTGGAACTCCGCGTAGAGCCAGATGTGACGCCGCATCAGCGTCATCGCGTAGATCGCTTCCTGGAGAGGGATCCCCTTTTCGTAGCAGTCGTCTGCGTACTTCGCGTATACGCGCCTGGCTTCGTCAAAGGGGCTCTTGGCACTGAAGACACCCCTGAACTTCGTGTAAAAGTCAACGGCCTGAGGAATCGCCCTGTCTGCTGAAAGGTCGTGATAGGAAGGGGTTTTGGGGTTTTTTCTGACGTCTGCATACCACTGGCGGGCGATCTTGTCGGCATTGTTCTCGGTGACATCGATCAGCTTTGTCGCTACGGCCTGCATGATGTCCCTCCTTGCATTTCGCGCGTTTCTTCCTCGTTGCCGCCCCCGTTTTTCCCGCCGTGATGACCAGAGCACCTGCCTCGCGGCAGCGGTGTTCTTTGGATTCAACTTTAATGAACTGCGAGGAAAGGATCAATATGAATAGATCATTAGGTTAGTACTAGGTATTTCCTTATAGTATGAATGGAGGTTCCGTCGCGGTTCCGGGAGCTTTGCAAGGGTCTTCCGGCTGTCGTTGAAAGCGCGTTCCGGGGTTTTGTGAGGGGATGAAACGACGGACAGTCGGGTCGAAATCGGGCATCCCTCCGCACTGCGACGTCTGCGGACGCATCGCGCGAGGTCCGTGCTCCCCGTTTTCCTCTAGGACTTTTTCTACATGGATGCGAGATGGGAAACGAGATTCGCCTTCTTGTTTCTCAAACCCAGCTTTTTCCGGATGTTGTTGCGGTGGAAGTCGACGGCCGCCACGGACATGCCGAGCAGTTCGGCGATTTCCTTCGTGGTGCGCCCCTCCTTGATCAGGCTGGCCACGCGGATTTCCTTCGGCGTCAGGTTCAGGTGCCTGGAATGCAGGGTTTTGAGGAATGGCGAGACGATGTTTTCCAGGTTCGTTTCCAGGACCCGGACGTGAGCCAGCTGGACGTCGGTCAGTTTCGTCTTCTTGAGCCTCTCCAGGTAGGGGGCCAGGAGTTCCTTCACGTTGTTCATGACCGTTTCCTCGACCTCCCTTCTGTCCTGCTCGCGCTGGTCGAGCAGCACCTTCATGGCCGTGTTGACTTCCTGGAGGTTGTTCGATTTCATCTTCAGCTCCCGCTCCCTCTTGCGCAGTTTCTTTTCGGCCTCCTTGCGCTCGACGATCTCCGTCTTCAGGGACTCCGAGAACTGCAGCAGGTCTACGGTCCGCTCCTCGACCCGCTGCTCGAGTTCGTCGTGGGCATTCTGGAGGGCGATTTCGCTTCGTTTGCGCTCCGTGATGTCCTCGAGGGTCTCCAGGGCGCCGATGACCTGGCCGCCGGCATCCCGGATGACCGCCGCCGTGAAGCGTATCCACTTCCCGTCGGCCAGTGACGGGAAGAAATCCGTTGCCTCGAAGGCCTCCTTGACGAGCTTCGACTTGCTGTATTTGCCGCGGTACCAGCGGGAGATTTCGGGGATGTTCCCTGCGACGAGCAGATCGGCCATGCAGGGCCGCTCCTCGCTGTAGAAGGCCCTCCAGTGCTGCGTCGTTCCCAGGATCTTTTTTGCGGAAAGGCGGCTCAACTCCTCGAGGGCCTTGTTCCAGAACAGGACCCGATGGTCCTTCCCGATCACGAAGGAGGGTATCGTGGAGCCCTGCAGGATGTTGTGCAGACGCTGCTCGCTCTCCTTCAGGGCCTGCTCCGCCGTTTTTTGATCCGTGATGTCCTCGAGGGTCTCGACGGCCCCCACGAGGGCACCCTGGGAATTCCGGATTGCCGCCGCCGTGAAGCGCAGCCATCGGCCTCCATCGCCGAGATCGTGGAAAAAGTCCGTAGCCTCGAATGCTTCTTTCAGCAGTTTCGACGGGTGCCCCTTCCCCGTATACCACTTCTTCACTTCGGCCAGTTTCTCGTCGATGATGAGATCGGCCATGCAGGGGCGCTTCGATCCGTAGAAGGCCCTCCAGTGCTGGTCCGTCCCGACGACGTCGTCGGCGCGGATCCGGCTTAGTTTTTCCAGGGCCCGGTTCCAGAAGATCACCTGGTGGTCCCGGTCGATGACAAACGCCGAGATCGGCGAGCCCTCGAGAATCCGGTGCAAGCGCTGCTGGCTCTCCTTGAGCGCCTCCTCGGCCAGCTTCTGGTCCGTGATGTCCTCGAGGGTCTCCACGGCGCCGACGATCCCGCCCTGCTCGTTGCGGATCGTTGACGCCGTAAATCGCAGCCAGCGGCCGTTTTCTGCCAGCTCGGGAAAGAAATCGGTGGCCTCAAAGGCCTCCCCGATCAGCGTGGATTCCCTCTGCTTGCCGGCATACCAGCGCGGGATCTCCTGCATGGCCCCGTCGACGAGCAGGTCCGCCATGCAGGGTCGCTGCTTCCTGTAAAACGCCCTCCAGTGCTCGTTCGTGCCGATCACCGACGATGCGGGGATCTTGCTGATCTCCTCCAGGGCCCGGTTCCAGTAGAGGACCCGGTGTTCGCGGTCGATGACGAACGTCGGGATGAAGGAGCCGTCGATGATGCTGTGGAGGATGGGCTCATCCGTGACGAAGGGCTTCTCCGGCAAGGCGCTGCGGTTCGTTGTCTGATTCATCGGAAACCTCCCCGGCGATCCGAGATGCGTGCAGCCTTAAAGTATCCGTTGATCCAACGGCATCATCTCAACTCTTTTCTTGCCTGGTTCGCCATGCGAACCAGCTCCCAGTAAGGGGACCTGTATCCCTGCTGCTTCTGAAAGGCAGCCGCCTTGGCAAGGACACGATCCCTGATTTTTTCGTGCATGGCGGTAAGTTCGAGGTTGCGAAGCGCCGCCGTTGCATCCATCCCTTCGGGAACGGGCCCCACGCCCCCAAAGAGGTTCACGAGGGCACTGTAGCCCTTCGCCAGTCTCACCGGCGCCAGTTTCCACCACGGGGCGGGAATCTCGTCCCCCTCGTCGGCGCCTTCCAGCATGGACTCGACGACTGCGTTGTCCACGTGGTCCTTCCAGAGGGTCTCGGGGTCGCGCCACTCTCCCACGACGGTAAGCTGCGGATCGTACTCGAGATCGGCAGGCGCCTGGGTATCGAAGTGGGTCACCCCGAAGTAAGACAGCCACTTCACGACACCGGGGGCGGACATGCGGGTCGTCCCCTTCCAGAGCTCGACGCCGACCTGGCGGTAGGCCCAGGATGCAACCTCCGAGCAGAACCATTTCGAAGGTTCCAGGTAGTCCATCTCGAAATCGTAGGGGATGTGACGGCTCTTTACCTCGTCATAGGCCCTCTTGGCCGCCTTCTGCGGAAGCATCGGGTCGGCCTTCATCTGCGGGATATCCGGCCGGAGGCGAAGCACCATGACCCGAAGCTTCTTGTCCTTGATATAATCCTCGATCGTCGACACCACGACGCCTACCTCGATGTGCGACTCGATGATGCCCGGCACGCCGGTCTTGTCGTCCACGTACAGCAGGGCCACGTGGGAGAAATTCCCCGGGTAGTCGTTTCCGCGGGCGATCAGGGCCGACGTCGGTGCGCCTCCGCGCGACAGTAGGATATCCCCGCTGTGGAGGGTCCGGTCGTTAAACACAAAGGCCGGGGTGACGGATGACACTTCATCTCCCCGGGTAAAGGCCGCGAAGGATCCTCCTTGCGCCTGGAGCATGACCTCCTCCAGGGCTGCCCGCCCACCGTAAATCAACCGGTAGAGACGGTCCCTCACGACGCGGTCGTTCATGTCCCAGCCCTGGGACTGGCGCTTCGCATGGCTCCTGGTTTTCGTGACCAGGTCTGCATAGTCCGGGAGCCGCTCCGGGCATGCGGCCACCATGGTGCCCAGGCCGAAGGTGAGGTTTTCCATCCTTGCGAGGACCGTTGCGTCCGGCTTGACGGGCGAGACGGCAAGGGTGGACAGGTATTCCCTTCCCTGCCGGAAGCCCAGGTCGATGCGGGGTTCGAGCCCCCGGCAGCCGATCTCCCGTGCCTGCTGGAAGGATGCCTCCAGGGCGTCCCATGTTGCGTCTTGCTGCCACAGGAAGGGTTGGCCCGCAGCCCCCTGGGCGATCACAGGGTCGGGAGCCGGAATGGAAAGCAGCGCAAAGAGGACAACCACCGCCAGAACAATCCCTGCCGCGATCTTTCTTTTTCTCATGGCGACGTCCCTCCCTCCTTCATTTACGGGGTCGAGGCAGCACAATCCGTTGCAGCATATCCGATTTCCGGGGTACTCTCAATCGGTTACTGAGTGAATGCCCCGTTCGGGCCGTTTTTTCTCATTTGAAAGGAATCGCCTCATTGCCACGGCCGTCGTTTTCTGTTAAGGATTCTCATCGCCCCTGGCGGAAATCCTCCCGGGGTTCTTACCGTGAATGAGTCCGCCTTCTGCGCGGTTATGCGCCCGCTTCACAGGCGCCCCTTTCAACTTCGACCCGAGGGAGTCCGACATGATCGTGAATTGCCGGCATCCTTTAGCGGGATTCTTGACGGCCGCTGTTTTTTTCCTGTTCTTCATCCCGTCCTGCCTTGCCGAGACCGTCGACGAAAAAAAAGAGTCCGCGCTTTTCCGGTCATCCGGACGCCCCAAGGTAGGTCTCGTTCTTTCCGGCGGAGGGGCCCGCGGGGTGGCCCACATCGGCGTCCTCAAGGTCCTGGAGGAAATGCGCATACCCGTGGACTTTATCGCCGGGACCAGCATGGGGTCTCTCGTGGGCGGTTTCTACGCCTCCGGGCTTTCTCCGGAGGAGATGGAAAAGCGGATCGCCTCCATCGACTGGCCCTCCGTCTTCAAGGACGACCCGGCCCGCAAGGACATCCCCTGGCGTCAGAAGCGGGACGACTTCACGGAGCTCTTCGGACTCGAGCTGGGCTTCCGCGACGGGAAGGTCCTGGTCCCGCTGGGAACGGTGGCCGGGTACAAATTCGAGTTCCTCATGACCGAGTTCGTCGGCCTCGAGGCGGGGAGGAACGAGCGGAGCTTCGACAGCCTGCCGATCCCCTACCGGGCCGTGGCGATGGACCTGGAGAGCGGCGACATGAGGGTGTTCGACCGCGGATACCTCGTGAAGGCCATGCGGGCCAGCATGTCGATCCCCGCCGCGTTTTCCCCCGTCGAGATCGGCGGCCGCCTCTACGTGGACGGCGGCATGGTGCGGAACCTCCCCGTCGACGTGGCCCGGCAGGCGGGCTGCGAGGTCATCATCGCCGTCAACCTCGGCACGCCCCCCCTTCGACGCGACCAGATTACCTCCGGCGGCGCCGTGGCCCTCCAGGCAATCAACCTGATGACGGAGCAGAACGTGAAGGCCTCCCTGGCCGAGCTGACGAACCGCGACATCCTCATCGACCTTATCCCGGGGCTGGGCGACTTCAGCTCCAGCGATTTCAGCGGAGCGATGAAGACGATCCCCATCGGCATCGAGGCTGCACGGAAGATGGAGGAAAGGCTTCGGGCCCTGAGCGTCGGGGAGGCGGATTACCGCACTTGGCAGGAGATCCGGCTGGCCCGGAAACCCCCCGAGGTCGAGGTGACCGACATCCAGGTGGCCGACACGATGAAGCGGATCAACCCCGAGGTCATCGAGGCCGAGATCAAGCAGAAGCCCACGGTGATCGAGTCCCGGCTGGAGGAGCGCCGGGGGGAGCTGACGGAGCTGCAGTCGCTGCATCGAAACCTCGAAACCGTTTACGGCCGGGGCGACTTCGAACGCCTGGACTACCGGCTCAAAGACAGCGCGAACCGCAGGGTCCTCGAGGTGCAGGGCGTCGAGAAGTCCTGGGGCCCGAACTATCTCCGGTTCGGCATCGGCTACTCCTCGGACTTCACCGAGGAGCAGCGGCTCTTCACCTCCCTCATGCACCGCATGACCTGGATCAACAGCCTCGGGGCGGAGTGGCGAAACGACCTCTCCGTGGGCTACACGAGCGGGTTCCACAGCGAGTTCTACCAGCCCTTCACGCGCCGCGTCGGCGTTTTCGCGGCGCCCTGGTTCGACCTGCAGCAGGACCGCATCAGCTATTACCTGGGCGACGAGTGGCTCGGGGAGTACAAGGTCAACACGATACGCGGCGGTCTCGATCTCGGCCTCCAGGGGAGGCTCGGCGAGGTGCGCCTGGGCTTCTTCCAGGGCACGCTGAAGTCGGATGCCCGTTTCGGCGTCCTCACCGCCGGCGCCGGCCGCCTGGTGCCCGAGTACGACCTTCGGCAGGGGGGGTGGATGGGCAGTGTCGTTCTCGACCAGCTCGACCAGGTCTCGTTCCCCCGCCAGGGGCTCCTGTTCGGGGCGAAGGGCTTCATGACCGACCCGGCCTACGGGGCTGACGACGACTACAACAAGGTGGAGCTGACCTTCCTGAAGCCGTTCAATGTCGACCGGCACACGCTCACCCTCGGCCTGGCATGGGGCGAGAGCCCCGACAGCAGGCTCCCCAACTACGACTTATTCAAGCTCGGCGGCTTCCAGCGATTTTCGGGCTACTTCATGGATCAGCTCGTCGGCGATTCCTACTACCTGGGCCGCCTCGCTTACTCCTGGCGGTTCACCGACCTCCCCCAGGCCCTGGGCAGAGGCGTCTATCTCGGCGGCACTTTCGAGGCCGGCGAGGTCCGCAACCGGTTCGACCCCACGACGGCGGGCGGCTCGCTGTATTGCGGAAGCGTCTTTTTTGCGGTGGACACGATCCTGGGCCCCTTCTACCTGGCCTACGGCCACGCCAAGGACGGCAGCGACGCGTTCTACATCATGCTGGGCCTGCAGCCGTAGCCTGCATGTCCCTTCCGTGCCGCCGGTCCCCCGCGGGTCTAGCGGCCCCTTCTGTCTTTCTTGTCCTCGATATGCAGCGAGACCAGGCGTGCAATCAGGATGGCCGGGTAGAGCTGGCCGATGAGGGCCTCCATCATGGTTATCGTCCGGGCAAAGGGGCTCACGGGCGTGATGTCGCCGAACCCCGTCGTCGTCAGGGTGACGACGCTGAAGTAGTAAAACGCCCGGTTCATCTGTCCGTCGACCGGGTCGTGGGCCGTGGGAATCTGGAAGGAACCGGGGTGCAGGAATTCCAGGAGGCTGTAAGCCCCCGCGAAAAGGATCGACAGCAGGAGATAGGCGGCCACGGCGCCCTGGATCCGGTGGATCGTGACCGGTCCTTCCCGGAACACCTGCCACAGCACGATCACCAGGAAGCCGACGATGCACCCGATAAAAAGCAGTCCGGCGAGAATCTCGAGATTCGGAACGCCGAACACGTTTCGCGCCCAGTGGGTCGCCACGGCGAGGGCGACGAACATGGCCAGCAGGGCCTGCAGCGTCTTCCGGCGCGTCATGGTGAGCAGCCCCGCCAGGAGCAGGAGCGAGAACAGCACGTTGTTGGCCAGCGTGATCGCGTCGCCCGACCGGGTGATCGGCGCGATCACGAAGATCTCGACGAGCAGGAGGACAAGGAACGCCGTCAGGCTTCTCTCTTCGGACCAGAACTGCGTGACGCGCCTGTGGAGGGTCTTCATCCAAATTCCTCTCAGGGGGTTTTCGCCTTGTCTTCCGGCTCTTCCTTGTCTTCCTTGCGCGCGGTGAAGGTCTCCGGGGAGGTGAGCCGGTCCGCCACCACCACCCAGCCGCCCCCCATGGCCTTGTAGAGGTTCACCAGGGCCCCGAAGAGGGTACCCTGCGTCTGGGCATAAGTCAGCTCGGAGGAGAAGAGGCTCCTCTCGGCGTCGAGAACCTCGATGTAGCTCGTGTAGCCGTTGTCATAGCGCAGCCGGGCGATTCGGGCGTATTCCTTCAACGCCTCGACCTGCCTCTTCTGCGCCTCCAGCTGCTCGCGGGTGCGCCTCTGATCGATGAGAGCGTCATTGACCTCGCGGAAGGCGTTCTGGACCGCGTTCCGGTAGTTGAAGAGCGTCTGCTGCTGGATGGCCTCCGATGCCCACAGCTGTCCCAGCAGCGAGCCTCCCGTGAAGATGGGGGCCGCGGCCGACCCGCCCCAGCTCCAGACTTGTGCCGGCCCGTTGAAGAGATTCGAGAGCTCCGTGCTGGCCCATCCGAATAGTCCCGTCAGCGAGATGGTGGGGAAGAACTGCGCCTTCGCGACGCCAATCCGGGCATTGGCCGCAACGAGGGCCTGCTCGGCCTGGCGTACGTCGGGCCGCTTCTCCAGCAGATCCGAGGGTAGCCCGGCTGGTACGGCCGGCAGGGCCAGTTCGTCGATGCTTTTCCCCCTCTCGATGGGCCCCGGGTTTCTCCCGAGCAAAAGGCTCAGCGCGTTCTCCTGGAACCCGATCTGCTTTTCGATCTGGGGAATCGTTGCCAGGGCCTGCTCGTACTCTGACTTGACCTGGTTGAGCTCAAGCTCCGAAATGACCCCGCCCTCGTAGCGCAGCTTGAAGAGCTTGTAGGACTCCTCGCGGACATTGGCCGTCCGCCTGGCCACTTCCAGCTGCTTGTCCAGGTCCCTCAGCAGGATGTATCCGTTGGCCGTGGCGCTGACCAGCGACAGGATGACGGCCTGACGCGCCTCCTGCGTGCCGAGCAGCTCGGCCTTGGACGCCTCGGTCGCCCGCCTGAGCTTGCCCCAGATGTCGATTTCCCAGCTGCCGCTGAAGCCCGCCTGGTAGTTCTCCGAAGGGTTTGGCACGGTGGACGGGATCGGCGCGGTACCGCGCTCGGACGCCCGATCCCTCGTTGCCGAGCCGTAGGCCCCGATCTGCGGGAACAGCCCCGATCGGCCCACCCAGTAGCGGCCCACGTACTCGTCGACTCGGGCGGTCGCGACCCGGAGGTCGTTGTTCTGCTTCAGGGCCTCGTCGATGAGCCCGTCCAGGACACCGTCCTCGAACTGGTGCCACCAGGCCGTGTTGGCCCTGTCCTGTGCCTCCTTCTCCTCGACGCGCCACGCTTGCGGCGTATCGAAGATCGGCCGCTTGTAGTCGGGTCCAATGGCACAGCCTGTCAGAAACGCGACAATCAACAGGGAGAGGATCGCTCTATTCATGGCCTTCCCCCTCCTTTTGAATCCGTTCAAGGACTCCGTGTTCACCAGGCTTCTCCTTGTGCGTCATCTTTTCCACGACGTAGAACGTGACGGGGATGAGGAAGATGGCGATGAAGCTCGCCGCCAGCATCCCGCCGATGACCGCCATGCCCATCACCTGCCGGGAGATGGCGCCGGCGCCGCTTGCCAGGGCCAGCGGCACGCAGCCCAGGATGAAGGCGAAGGACGTCATGAGGATCGGCCGCAGCCTCAGCTTGGCTCCCGTCAGGGCCGCCTCGATCACGGGCTTTCCCTTGTCGTATTCCATCTTGGCGAACTCGACGATGAGGATCGCGTTTTTCGCCGCCAGGCCGATGAGCATGACAAGGCCGATCTGGGCGTAGACGTTGTTTTCGAACCTCATCACCCACAGGGCGAAGAAGGCCCCCATGACGGCAATGGGCGTCCCCAGGAGCACGCTGAACGGAAGCGACCAGCTCTCGTACTGGGCCGCCAGGATCAGGAACACGCAGAGCAGCGAGAACCCGAAGATGACGGCGGGGGACACGCCCTCCTGGGCCTTCTTCTCCTGGTAGCTCATGCCGAGGTAGTCGTATCCCATCTCCGCCGGCATTGTCTCGGCGAAGACCTGCTCGAGGGCCTCCATGGCCTGCGCCGAGCTGTACCCCGGCGCCGCCGAGCCGTTGATCTGGGCCGAGCGGTAGAGGTTGTAGCGCATGGTGAACTCAGGCCCCGCCGTTGTGCGGACGCTGATGACGGATGACAGTGGAACCATCTCACCCGCGCTGTTGCGCACGCGGAACTGCCCGAGGTTCCTGGCATTTGTCCGGTACTGGCCCTCGGCCTGGACGTAGATCTGCCACTGGCGGCCGAACCGGTTGAAGTAGTTCACGAAGGCCCCGCCCATGAAACACTGCAGCGTCTTGTACACGTCCGAGAGGGCCACGCCTTGCTTGAGGACCTTGTCGCGGTCCACCTCCACGAAGACCTGCGGCACCGTCGGGCGGAAGGTCGTGCTGAGGCCGGCCAGCTCCGGCCGCTTGCGGGCCGCCTCCATGAATTTGTTGGTCTGCTCCGCGAGGAATGCAAGGTCCTTCCCTGCCCTGTCCTCGAGGACGAAGGTGAAGCCGCCCGAGGTCCCGACGCCGGGGATGGCCGGCGGCGGGAAGGCAAAGGCGATGGCCTCCGTCAGCCCTCGCAGCTCCCGGGTCAGGTGGGCCTTGATGGCCTCGTACTTCTCCTCCGGCTTCTTCCGCGCCGCCCACTCCTCCAGGGTGATAAAAAAGAAGGAGCTGTACGTGTTGGACACCCCGCTGAGCATGCTGTAGCCGACGACGGTGGTGCAGTACTTCACGCCGGGGGTCTTCATGATGATCTCTTCTGCCTTCTTGGTAACGGCGTCGGTCCTCTGCAGGGAGGCGGCATCGGGGAGCTGAAGACCCGCGTAGACGAACCCCTGGTCCTCGTCGGGCAGGAAGGAGACCGGCAGGTGCTTCCCGAAGAAGCCGGCCAGGATGGCCGTGGCGAGGAGGAACAGCAGGCTCACCTTGCTCTTGCGGATGAGGTGATCACACCAGTTCACGTACCCGTCCGTGGACCGTCCGAAGACCCTGTTGAACCCGTCGAAAAACTTCTGAAGGGGGCCTGTGGATTTCTTCTTCGGACGAAGCAACAGGGCCGACAGGGCCGGCGAGAGCGTCAGGGCGTTGAAGGCCGAGATGATGACGGAGACGGCGATGGTCACGGCGAACTGCTGATAGAGCCGCCCCGTGATGCCCGGGATGAAGGCCGTGGGGACGAAGACGGCCGCCAGGATGATGGCGATGGCGATAACGGGGCCCGAGACCTCCTCCATGGCCTTCAGGGTCGCCTCCTTCGGTGTCATCCCGTGCTCGATGTGGTGCTCCACGGCCTCTACGACGACGATGGCGTCGTCGACGACCAGCCCGATGGCAAGCACCAGCCCGAAGAGCGAGAGCGTGTTGATCGAAAAGCCCAGCAGCGGAAAGAACACGAAGGTTCCGATGAGCGACACCGGCACGGCCAGCAGCGGGATGAGGGTAGCCCTCCAGCCCTGCAGGAAGATGAAGACGACGATGATAACGAGAATGAGGGCTTCGAACAGGGTATGAACGATCTCCTTGATGCCCTCCGTGACGGCCAGCGTCGTGTCCAGAGCGACGACGTAGTCCAGGTCGGCGGGGAAACTCTCCTTGAGTTTCGCCATGAGCTGCCTGGCGCCGTCGGCAGCCGCAATGGCATTCGAACCGGGCATCTGGTAGAGGGCGATGAGGGCCGCAGGCTTTCCGTTGAGGCGGCCGATCATGCTGTAGGACTGGGCCCCCAGCTCGATGCGCCCCACGTCCTTGATGCGGACGAGGGAGCCGTCCGGGTTTGCGCGGATCACGATG
This sequence comes from Syntrophaceae bacterium UBA5744, assembly GCA_002419215.1. GTDB lineage: Bacteria > Desulfobacterota > Syntrophia > Syntrophales > UBA2192 > UBA2192. The sequence goes on along the minus strand of DIFQ01000122.1, from coordinate 7,928 downwards.
TCGCCGAACTGCTTTTCGTTCTCCAGGCGGCCCTGGGAGCGGACGGCGTAGGTGAACTCCTGGCCCTGCGGGATGGGTTCGCCGCCCACCTGGCCGGAGGGGTTGACGGTGTTCTGCTGCTGGACGGCCGTGACGATCTCGGGGATGGTGATCCCCAGGGAGGCCAGCAGGTCGGGCCGCACCCACAGGCGCATGGCGTACTGCCCGGCCCCAAAGACCGTGACGCTGGCGATGCCGGGAATGCGCGTCATCTGATCATTGATGTTGATGTAGCAGTAGTTCGCCAGGAAGACGTTGTCGTAGGTCCCGTTGGGGGAAATGAGGGCGAACATGATGAGGGGCGAGGCCGTCGACTTCTGGACCGTCACGCCCTGATTGGTTACGTCCGTGGGCAGCTGCGAGTTGGCCTGGTTGGACCTCATCTGGGAGAGGATCTGGTCGGTGTTGGGGTCCGTCTTGATGTCGAAGTTCACGGTAAGCTTCATCGAGCCGTCGTTGGCGTTGAGGGAATACATGTAGTTCATGTTGTCCACGCCTGACATCTGCTGCTCGATGGGGGTGGCCACCGATTGCTCGACGGTGAGGGCGTCGGCGCCGGGGTACGTGCCCTTGACCTGCATCTCCGGCGGGACGATGTTGGGGAACTGCGCCGTCGGCAGGCCCGACATCGCCACGAGGCCGACGATGACCATGAGGATGGAGATGACCATGGCCACGATGGGCCGGTTGATGAAGAACCTGGACATGGTCGTCTACCTCTTCTCGGCCTTGGCCGGCTCGGCGGATTTCTGCGGGGCAGCGCTCTTCTCTTCCGCTTTCGCTTCCGGTTTGGCGTCCCCCACCTTGGGTTGGGCGGAGGCCCCCTCAAAGGGCTTCGGGTTGACGGGAGAGCCCGGGCGGACTTTCTGGATTCCCTCGACAACGACCTTCTCGCCGGGCTTCAGTCCCTCGAGGATGACCCAGAGGCTGTCGACCCGCTCGGCGGTCTTCACGGGCCGGATGTCGGCCTTGTTGTCGGGCCCGACAACGGCCACCATGTATTTCCCCTGGACCTCCGCGACGGCCCGCTGGGGAACCAGCAGGGCGTCCTTCCGGACCGACGTCGCCACGCGCACCTTGCCATACTGCCCGGGTCGCAGGAAATTGCCCGGGTTCGGGAAAATGACGGCTACCTTGATGGTCCCCGTCTTCACGTCGACCTGGCGGTCGGCGAAGGCGAAGCTGCCCTTCTGCGGGTACACGCTCCCGTCGGCCAGGATGAGCTCGCCGTGCAGTTTCTCGGCCCTGCGCTCCCCGGCGCGTCCGGCGATGAGGTATTCCTGTTCGCTGACCTGGATGTAGACCTTGATCGGGTTGACCGTCGAGACCGTCGTCAACTCCTCCATGCCTCCCGGACCGACCAGATTTCCGATCTGCGCCTTGGCAAGGCCGGCGATGCCGTCCACGGGCGAGGTCACTTTCGTGAACCCCAGGTCGAGTTGTGCCTTGTCGACCTTGGCCTGGGCGGAGAACACCGCCGCACGGGCCGACTGTTCCGTGCCGATGGAGTCGTCGAGGTCCTTCTTGCTGACGGCATTCTGCTCGGCCAGGGGCTTGATCCGCGCAAGGTTGGCCTTGGCCGTCGTCCAGCGCGCCTGCTGGGCTTCCAATTCTCCCTTTGCCTGCTCCAGTGTAGCCTGGAAGGTGCGCGGATCGATTTCGAAGAGGACCTGCCCGGTCCTTACGTAATCGCCTTCCTTGTAGTTCTGTTTGATCAGGTATCCCTGGACCTGGGCCCGGATGGTGGCATTCACGAGCCCGTCGAGAGTCCCGATCCACTCGTTGTAGACGGGCACGTCTTTCTGGATGACGGTCATCACCTCGACCGTCGGGGGCGCCGGGGCTTCCTGGGGGCCCTTCGAGCAACCCGTCGCGACGAAGAGCAGCAGGATCATGACCATCCATTGCGGGTTAAAGCAACGGGCAGCCCGCAGCGAAAATTTCGAATGACTTCCTTCTCCTGGGCTCAGCATGACCCGTCTCCTCTTCCATGTATTGTTGAGACTTTATAACTACGTTCGCCGGTGCCTGTCCATCGTTTTTCTACGATTCCGCAGAGTTTCACTCACGCATTCTGTCCTGCTTCGCCCCGGCTTCCGGCCCCAGACCCGTGCAATCAAAAGCGACCCGAGTACACCCAAAAGCCCGTAGGCCAGCACGGCGGTCACGGCCGGCGTGCCCGCAAAGGCGTCCGTGGCTATCACCAGTCCGACCCCGACGTTTCGAAGGGCCGTCGTCAGCGACAGGGTCTTTCGGCTCCCGTCGTCCCGCCCGCCCAGGAGCCACCCCGCAGCCAGGCTTGCAACGAGCAGGAGCAGCATCCCGACGAAACCCTTCAGCTTCACGTCTGCCAAAAGCGGGTAGTACACGGCCACGACAAGCCCGATGGCGCCCAGGTTGAGCAAGCGTCCAAGCTTCCTCGCCGGGTCGAGCACCCTGTCCGCAAGGCCGGGCCGGAAGTGCCGGATACCGAGCCCGACGGCCAGCGGCAGAAGCTGGACCCCGATGAGTGTGCCCGTCATCCTGCAGACGACCGCGAATGTCAGCTCCTGCGATCCGGCAACCCGGGGCAGCAGCAGGTAAAGGGCAGCCGGCGCGATTACGGCCGACGTCAATGCAAGGCTCGTCATCCATCCCACGGACAGGGCCGCTTTGCCCCCGGCCAGGACCGCCAGGGGCGGACCGAAGGGCGCCCCCGGGCAGAAAGCCAGGATAAGAAATCCCGCAGCGACCATCGGGTGGGCGCCGAACGCCAGGAGAAGCGCTACCGTGGCTGCCGGGACGAGGACATAGTTGGCCACGGCTGCCCTTGCAAAGAGGCGAATATTCCCTGAAACGGCAACGAGTTCAGCAGCGGCGACCGCCAGCCCCACCGTCACCATCATCTCGATGACGGCCGCCGAGACAATGAGTTTCACCAGGCTGTCGATTGTCATCGGTTCCTGCCCCCGGGACAACGCGCCTTCCGGACCCTGACTGCCGAAAGGGATGTGCGGCGCTTTTTTCTGCGGCGTTTCGTGTCAGGGTCGTCTTTTTTGTCTGGCCTCCGGTTTTGCCTTGGGCGCATCCGTCGGGACCAGCGGGATCTCCGACGCGATTTTCAGCACCACCAGCCTGTCGATTTGCCTCTCGATCTGGAAGAAGCGCAGCACCGTCTTCACGGGCAGGACCTTGCCCATTTCCCTTGCATACTTCTCGTCGATGGACAGCTTCCGCCGGTCGACGTAATTCATTCTCCGGATCAGCTCCTGCGCCTGCTTGTCCGACAGGGTCCTGTAATTGTCCGCGTAGAAATCGTAGATCGATGACCGTTCATAATTCAGCTTTCTCATGTCCTCATCGTAGCGATCGTAGATCGGCCAGAACGCATCGGCCTCCTTCCCGCTCAACTGCATGTTGACCTCGACGACCCGCCTCATGTGTCTCCGAATGTCCGACTTCAGCGCCTCGATGTAGGCATCGACGCTGCCCGTGCCGATTTGCGGCAGGATGATGTCCCCGCCCTTCGTGTCCTGGGCGAATGCACCTGTAGCAAAGAGGAGGATCGAAACTGCAGCCAGCAAAACGGTGACAACGGACCGAATCAAGCGAATCGATGTCATGACTTCCCCTCCTTGGTCCTGTCGGAGCCTTGCTGACAGCCATACCCGTGAACCCCTGCAGATCGAGCATGGCGCATCTGAGTTCCGACTGAGTCTAAGCACGCTGACCCGGGTTCGGTGCCTCAACGGCAGCCTGCACACCCACGGATCCTCCCAAGCCCTGCGGATCCGCGATCCGGGCGAGTGCCCGGTCTTCGGCCAGGGTGTAATGCCCTTCGATCGCCCGATCGAGATATTCCAGTTGCTTGCTCAACTCCGGATGACGGTACGGCGGCAGGGTGTGCATGAGATTTTCCAGCATGGATCGCATCCGCCGCATGATCTGGACGCTTCCTGCGCCGAAATGGCGGATCTCGGTGCACGCGAGGTGAACGAAGTCCTCCCAGTTCGGCGTCCGGAAGATGAGCCGCGTTTCCCCCGCCTCGTCGCGGATCTCCTCGCGGCTCAAGTGCCGCTGCCCGACGAGCCGGAGCAGCCGGTGAATCTGGTCGATGGCGAGGACGGCCGTCGTCGGATCGTTGATGGCCGGCGACAGCGCCTTGATCGCAATGTCGACCAGGATGCGGAATGCAAAGGTCGGATCCTGCTCGAGCGTGCGTTCCGATCCGAGCGCAACGGACGCCTGCAGCTCGCTGTCGTCGATGCCGCCGGCGCCTCCATACAGGCGGAACAGGGGCTCTTCCTTTGCCACGAAATCGTCTACCTGCGGGACGAACTCGATCACCCCGTCCGCTTTGCGCGCTTTCGCAGCCAGTCCCGCGAGATCCAAGGCGAGAACGATACCCGAGGTCCCTGCGTGCGCCACGGCACGCACTGGAGATGCTTCAGGACCGGACGTCTCGACGGGATATGCGGGCCTGGTCGGCTCCGGATAGACGCCCTCGAGAACTCCAATTCCCGATTCCCCGACCCGGTACACGATGCTGACGGGACGCAGCAGCCGCGCCGCGTAGTCGATCAGGAACAGGAACACGACGATGGAGATCAAGCCGAACAGCGCTGCCATGAAGGTGTTGAACTGATGGACGGTCGCATCGCCCATCCGGGACAGCACCCGCAGGGTGAACAACATGGTAAAGACGAAATAGCCGACGGTGCACCGGATGGCGTTGTTCCGCAGCAGGGTGGTCGCGATGATCCGCGGCGTGTACTGTCCGCCGGCGACCTGGATCGCGACGAGCAGCGAGCCGAATGTGAAAACGACAAAGGAAAGGTTCAGCGTGACGATTGTCTCGAGCAGCGCCCGTGCCCCCGCCATGGAGAGGCCCAGGAATGCAGTCTCTTCGTCGAGCCATCCGTTCTGCAGAAACCAGCGGCCGATGGTAAAGGTGAGGCGGTTCGTCACCATATACGCCAGGACGGCGAAAAACGGCACGAGCCACAGCGACGATCGGATGTAGCTCACGATGATGTACTTCCGGTTCCAGCGCATCCTGCGTCCCCTTCTCAACCGGCTTTTCCGGCGAGCACCTGCCGCGCGTGCCGGGCGATCATCAGCTCCTCGTCGGTGGGGATCACCCATGCGCGGACGCGGCTTCCCGCGTCGCTGATCCGGGGCCCCCCCGCGGCGTTGGCATTCTCGTCCAGTTCCAGACCGAGCCACTGCGCGGCCCTGCAGACCCGCTCGCGGATGGGCACCGCGTTTTCTCCGATTCCCCCCGTGAAGACCAGCGCGTCGAGCCCGCCCAACGCGGCGGAAAGCGACCCGATCTCGCGGCCGATCCGGTATACGAACAGCTCCACCGCTTCGGCGGCACGGGGATCTTTGCTCTCCAGGAGTGTTCGCATGTCGCTCGAAATTCCCGAGACGCCCAGCAGGCCCGATTCCTTGTAGATGAGCTTTTCCAGATCCCGTGTGTTCATTCCGCACTCGTCCATCAGGTACAGCATGACCCCCGGGTCGAGCGTGCCGCAGCGCGTGCCCATCACGAGGCCCTCGACGGCGGTGAAACCCAGTGTGCAGGCCATGCTCTTCAGCCCCTGCATGGCGCACAGGCTCGCACCGTTTCCCAGGTGAGCAACGATCGTTCGACCCTTCGCCGCTTCCGGGTCAAACCCCGGCAACACCGAAGAGATGTACTCGTAGGAAAGGCCGTGGAACCCGTAGCGCCGGACACCCTGCTCGGTGAACTTTCGCGGCAGGCCGAAGGCCTGCGCCAGAGAAGGAATGCTCGTGTGGAAGGACGTGTCGAAGCAGGCCACCTGGGGAAGATCAGGGCTTCGCTTCCTGAGGACGCGGATGGCGGCGAGGTTGTGCGGCTGGTGCAGCGGAGCCAGGGGGTTGAATTCCTCCAGGTCCGTCAGGATGTCCTCGTTGACCAGCGTGGGTTTGGTGTATCGCAGTCCGCCGTGGACGACGCGGTGTCCCACGGCCACGATTCGATCCTTGCTGCTCAGAACCCCCCTGCCCCATGCAAAGAGAGCCTCGATGGCCCCTTCGTGGTCGAGTGCGGACCCTTTCGGCCATGTTTTCTCTGCGATGACCTTTCCGGCGCCGTCTTTTGCCTTGAATCGCGACTCCGTGAAGAGGCCCTCGATCTGACCGTCGTAGAGGGGTTCCGGTTCGCTCGCCTGATTGGCGTAGATGGTGAATTTAAGGCTCGAGGACCCTGCGTTGAGAACGAGAATGAGATCGGCCATGGCGTCACCTCGTCTCGAACTTTCCGCTTCGCCTTGCGTGGGCGACCTGCGTCATGACCGCCACGGAGGCGAGTCTCGTTCTAACCGAGTCGGCGCGGCTCGTCAGCACGACGGGGATCTTTGTCCCCAGGACGATGCCTGCTCCCTCGGCCCCGGAAAGGTAGGTAAGCTGCTTGAACAGCATGTTGGCAGCCTCCAGGTCCGGGGCGAGCAGGATGTCCACCTCCCCGCTGACGGGCGAAGTGATGCCCTTGATCCTGGCGGCCTGGGCGCTGATGGCGTTGTCGAAGGCCAGGGGACCGTCGAGGATGCCGCCGGTGATCTGCCCCCGGTCGGCCATCTTGCACAGGGCGGCCGCCTCGAGTGTGGAGGGGATCTTCGGGTTGACCACCTCGACGGCCGACAGGATGCCCACCTTTGGCAATTCGATGCCCAGCGCATGTCCCAGATCGATGGCGTTCTGGATGATGTCGCGCTTGACTTCCAGGTCCGGGAAGATGTTGACCGCCGCATCGGTGATCATGAACATCTTCGGATAGGTGGAGACGTCCATGACGAAGGCGTGGCTGATCCTGCGCGACGTGCGCAGCCCGGCCGCCGTCGGCACGATAGCCCCCATGATCTCGTCGGTGTGCAGGCTCCCCTTCATGAGGGCCTCCACATCGCCCGTGCGTGCAAGCTCGACGGATTTTGCCGCCGACGCGTGACTGTGCTCCGTGGACACGATCCGGTAGGGGGACAGATCGATCTGCGCCTCGTCGGCAGCCTTCCGTATCTTCTCCTCCGGGCCGACGAGCACGGGTACGATGAGCCCCCGACGGGCCGCCTCGATGGCGCCCGCGAGGGAATCCCGGTCACAGGGATGCACGATGGCCGTGGGAATGGGCTCGCAGCCCTGGCATCCCCTGATGAGCTGCGCGAACGAATCGCCGAAGCGGAGCTCCAGGTGCGGCGGCTTGATGACATCGTAGACAAGCCGCGATGTGGGCGCCTGCACCGTCACCGTCCCGGCGACGAGTTCCTTGCCCGCCTGGTTGACCACACGGCAGTCGAAGACGACGAGGTTTCCTTCCTGCCGTTTTTCCCGCACGGTCACCCTGGCCGTGAGGTTGTCCCCCGCCGCGAAATCTCCGCTGAAACGCAGATCGCGGTGCACGATCTTCGTCCCGGGGCCGGGCATCCTCGCCCCGAGCAGGATCGAAATCATCGCCTCGGCTCCCGCCGCCTCGGTCTTTTTCGGCTCCAGGCGTGTATCCCCGGTACCCACCCCTTTCACATAGAGGGCGTCGACGTCTCCCGACACGATGGCCGCCACGTCAATCTGGTGCTGCGTCAACGTCACGGTCGCTTCCTTCATGGCACCCACCTGTATTTCGTCGAACGTGACATTCGTCAATTCCTGGGGCTCCACCATGGTCTGTCCTCCTTCTCTCTCTATTTCACCGAATAGCCCCTGCCCTCGAGGCATGCGGCCCTCGCCTTCTGATAATTCTGCTGCTTTGCACTCTGCTGGGACGAGGCCTGCTGCTGCGTCTGGGCCTGTTGCTGCTGCGCCTGTTTACGGCTCTGCCCCCGAGCAGCGACTGCGCCTGCCGCCGCTCCGACTCCTGCGCCCTTCCCGGCCTCGCCGTCGAGGGAACCGATTGC
>DIFQ01000003.1 GCA_002419215.1 Syntrophaceae bacterium UBA5744 | reverse complement strand
AACCGCGCCCCTCGCCGCGCCGCGGGCCCCCGAGCCTCGCTGAGCCCCTGCCGGCTGCTGTGCTTCCTGCTGCTGCGGTGCCTGAGCCGCCTGGGTCGGATCGAAGCCCGTCTGCTTCACCGCCCAGCTGTGGCAGTCATACTCGTCCTTCTTCTGCAGCTCGGCCGACTGTCCCTTCTGCGGGTAGACAAACTGCTGCTGTGCCATCGCGGTCGGAATGGCAAAGAGCATGATCAGACCCATCACCAGCGCAACCTGTGTTGCTATGCGGTTCATCGTATTTTCTCCTTTTGCACATTGGGGAACATTTTCGGCAGCCCGTTAATTCAGGTCGCTATCCTTGTAGTACTTCGTCCCCTTGCCCGTGAGCTCGGCGGCAAGGCCCGTGTCGGTCAGCTGGTACATCCAGACGCCGGGTGCGACGGAGACGGCCCCGGCCATCTCTGCTCCCTTGTCGCCGGACTTCGCCGCTGCCGTGGCCTGCCCGCCGAACTCCCAGCCCGAGTTGATGAAGTCATTCAGCGCCTTCTGCGTGTCGAACACGAAGATCACCCGGAATTTCTTGATCCCGATGCCCAGGCCGGCCTGCACCTCGACCATCTTCATGTAGGTGATCTTTTTCGTTTTGTTGTCGACGGCCAGTCCGCTGCCGGTGCCGGTTCCTGCCAGGAAAATCTTCATGCCGAAATTGCTGAACGTGGCGTAGCCCGCCGCGTTTGCAATCGCCTTCTTCGCAGAAGGCTGCGTCTTGTAGAGTTGCGACAGGGTCTGCTGCGACACTTTCTGCACTTCTTTCTGCTTTTCCGCCTTCGACGCTCCCCATGCCGGCAACGAAATGAGCCCCAGCGCGAGTACTGTAATTCCCGCCAGCGTCGTCACTCGTCCGAAAGAATGCTTCCTCATTTTACGTCTCCTCCCCGTATTGGATTGGTATTGTCTGTGTTTATGTTGTCTTTCCTGCCGCCTTGCCCTTGCCGGCTGTTGAGCTGCCGCCCTTGAGAAGTTCCCTGATCTGATTGCCCATGTCCCGCTGCTCCTTCGTGATGCCTTCGAGTGCAAGGCCCCACTCCAGGATCTGGATCGCACGCTCCCGGTCTTCCTTCCTGGAAAGCAGCTTTGGCAGCGCGTTCAGGGTGCGCTCGGGCTCCAGGAGCGCCATGACCCCCGCCTCGGAGCGCAGGCGGCGCCCCTCATCCTCGGAAATCTTCGAGAGGATCTTGTCGGACTGTACGAACTCGTCCGTCATGGCCAACCGGTTGAGCGGGATGGGTCCCGCATGCTGGCCAAGGAGCGCGCCCATCCGGGCCAGCGCCTCCGGGTAGCCCCCTTTCTCGATCTGCTCAAGCGCCTCCTTCGCGAAGGGCATCTCCCGCGGATCGGGCTTTCCTTCGACTGCCGGGGCGGGCTTGACGACTCCCGAGGCCCCGAGGGCCAGCATGGATCCGTAGATCTGGAAGAAGAGAGACTCGCTCGCGGCGTCCCGCAGGTCCCGGAACAGGTTCCATGACGCCGTGATCATCTCGGAGCCGATGGCTTCGAGCTTTCGCCAGGGGTTTCCCGGCTCCACCGTCTTGCGGTTGGTCTTAACGTTCTGCGCCATGGCCGCAACGGGCCACATCACGGGGTTGAAGTCGCTGAAGGCCCAGCGCTGCGACCGGTTGGGGTGGAACGTACGGCCCATCTGCGCCGTCGTCTCGTTCACCATGCTCCTCACGAGAGGCCTCCCGAACAGGGCATAGGCCTTCTCGTTCATCACCGACACCTCGGCCACCACCTCGAAGGGCTTCTCGTCCTTGCGCTGCATCCGGTTGAGATTGCGCATCTCTTCCAGCTTCACCTCCCGGAAGGTGGAAATATACTTTTCCTTGCCCTTGCCGGAGGCCTCCTGGAGTTCCATGACGTAGAGCCCCGGCCGGAGCATCTCGATGTAATCGAGGGCTTCGACGATCTCCGTGTGCTCCTTCTGGGCCACCTTGCCTGAGACGAAGATGCCCAGGTGACCCACATCCTCGTGGACGAGCCCCACGATGACCTGGCCGTTGGCCTTGATCTCGGCCGTGCTCGAGTAGACGTCGGCTATCCAGTTGATCGCCTGCTGGGGCGGAGTGATGTTGTCGCCCTTCGAGGAGAAGATCACGATGGGCGATCGGATCGCCTTGAGGTTCACGTAGGTGCCGGGGGCCGCCTTCACGTCTCCCCTGGCCAGCTTGTTGCCGACGAAGAGGTTGTCCACGATCCAGTGGATCTCCTCCTCGTTCATCAGGAAGTAACCGCCCCACCATTTCTCGAACTCCAGGAACCGCTCCTTCTCCGTGTCGACGTTCTTCCAGAGGTTGTAGTATTTGCTCCAGAAGGTGTTGGCCGGATTGAGGTTCTCGAAGTTCTGCACCAGGTATGCGCCGTCGAACTTACCGTTGCCCATGTCGCTGGCCAGCAGAGACATCCACGCCCCCCCCAGGAGTCCCCCGCTGTAGCGCATCGGGTTCTCCCCCTCGCCCTCGCTCCAGCTTCCGCTCCAGTACGACATCGGCGCCCCGTTGATCACGATGGAGCCCACCTTGTCCGGGTCGTTGGCCGCGATCAGCATCGAGGCCCAGCCGCCCTGGCAGTTGCCGTAGATCGTCGGCTTGGGACTGTCTGGGTGTCTGCGCACGACGGTCTCCAAAAACTTCGTCTCGGCGGCGCTGACGTCCAGGATGGTCTGGCCCGGCTCGGGCTCCGGGAAGAAGATCACGAAGTAGACGGGATGCCCGAATTCAAGGGCCACGCCGACCTCGGAGTCCTTCTTGAAGCCCCCGATGCCGGGCCCGTGCCCCGCGCGGGGATCGACGATGATGAAGGGCCGTTTTCTGTCATCGGTCTTCACGCCGTCGGGCGGGATGATCCGGACCAGGGCGTAGTTGACGGGCTGGTCGAACGTCCTGCCGTCCAGGACGATCTCCCACTTGAATGCCAGAAGGGGGGGGCTGCCTTCCTTGACGTGTTCGATGTAGATGTTGCCGCGCTCCCGCAGGATATCCATGAACAGCACCGAGCGCTGCACGGCGTCCGTCACATAGGAAGCCCAGGACTGCCAGGGGTTCTCGGGCGGGACCCCGATGGAGAGTTTCGGATCGACGGCGGTCTTCTGCAGGTGCTCCATGAAACCCTTCTGGGCCTGGATGGCACGCTCCGTGTATAGCCGGCCGATCTTGCCCATCGCGTCGTACAATACCGATGCATTCTTCTGCTGATCTTCCATGGTTGAATCCCCCTTCACGATGACGAACAATATGGATGATAATCTATCCTTATTTGGCGCGCTCGACGGAAATGGCCAACGCCTCGGTTACGGTGATCATGAGCTCATCGCCGACTTTCACCTTATCCAGGTTGGCGGGATTCTCCACCGGGGCGATCACCGTGTTTCCCCGCGGTCCTCTCAGGGTCAGGGTGTTTTCCTTCTTGTCGATGGCCGTAACGGTGGCCATCACCGTCGCTGTTCGCATCGCCGCGCCGCCGGGCATCTCACCGGGCTTTGCCCTGACGATGGTCGATGCCTGACCCGCGCCCGTGCCGGATCCGGGTTTGACAACCTCGACGGCCATGGATTCGTAGTAGGTCACCGACACGAGGTCCCCGACCTTCACCTGGGGCAGGTTCCTGGCCTCGGGGCCTACGGCGATGGTTTTCTTCTCCCCCGTGGGTCCTTTCAGGGTGACGAGCCTCTTGTCCAGATCGATGGCCTCGACAGTTGCCGTCATCGTGGCCGCCCGTTCCTTGACGACCTTGGGCCTCTCCGCCGCGCCTTCCACCTTCTTCTCCTGTCCCCCTGCTACGGCAAGGGAGAACACCAGCACAAAAGCCGCTGCCAGTAACAACACCTTTTTCATATTCCTGTCCTTTCCTTTGGTTGAATGGTTTTCTTTGTATGGTCGGGTTTATGGATCATCGTATATTGCATCGAATCCCACAAAGGCCGCGACCGTGTCTTTCAGGCGTTTCACGAAGAGTCAAGCCCGCTGTCCTGCGAAACTGGTTTCATGGCCTGCCGGATCGCCGCCAGCAGGGTCTCCTCGTCGACGGGCTTGCGCAGGTAGGCGGAGGCGCCCAGCTGCCTCGCATACTCCTCCATCCCGGCGCGATCCTGGCCGGTGATGAAGATCACAGGCATACGGATGCCTGCGTTGAGGAGCCTCGCCTGAAGCTCGAATCCGCTGATCCCCGGTAGACGGATATCCAGGAGCAGGCAGCCCGGACTGGTTTTGAAGTCCGACCGGTAGAACTCCTCGGCCGATGCGAAGGTGAGAACGCGGTACTGGGCGGATCGCAGCAGCCTGCGCACGGCCGTACGCAGGGACGAGTCGTCCTCCACCAGGTAAATGGTCTCTTGTTCCTGTATCACCTTGTCCTCCGCCCTCCTGCCCCGATGCTGCTCCGAAGGAGGCGATGCGGTTTGCGCGGCTGAGGGGCGAAATCCTTCTTCCTTCCGAATTCATTACAACTTTTTACCTGGCAGGGGAATTGGACCTTGGTCCTACCCGCACTGGACCTTGGTCCAATACGGAAGAAAAGGATAACCGCCTGATTTAGAAGGGAAATGCAATTACGGATGGTTATTTCACCGGCGACGGCTGTATGCCGGCCCGGTCGGCCATTCTTACCAAGTCGGCCACGGACTGGGCGCCCATCTTTTTCATGACGGATGCCCTGTGAACCTTGACGGTTTTTTCCGCGGTGTCGAGCTTGTCGGCAATGTTCTTGTTCGGCAGTCCGGCAATAACCCACAGGAACACCTCGTGCTCCTTCGGCGTCAGGGTGCGGATTTTGTCCTCGACTTCTTTGAACTCCTCCCGCTGGGCCCTCCCTTGCCTGCAGCGCTCGATCGCCCGGTAGACGGCATCCAGCAGGTCCTGCTCGTCGAATGGTTTCAGGAGAAAGTCCATGGCGCCGGCCTTCATGGCGCGCACGCTCATCGGGATCGTTCCGTGGCCGGAAATAAAAATGATGGGCAGCAGGATCCCCGCCCTGGCGAGCTTCTCCTGCAGCTCGAGACCGCTGATCTCGGGCATTCGTACGTCGAGGATCAGGCAACCCGTCTCCTGCCCGTGACCGGACTGCAGGAACTGCGCGGCAGAGTCGAAGGACTTTGCAGAAAGCCCCACGGACTGCAGCAGCCTCTCGAGGGACTTCCGGACGGACGGATCGTCGTCGACGATGAACACGACAGGCTTTGCGTCTTTCATGGTTTCCACTCGCCATCAAAGGGTACGGTAAATGAAACCGTGGTCCCGGCGTCCGGATTGTTCACGGCCCGAATCTCGCCCTTGTGGGAACTGACGATATGCCTGCTGATGGCAAGTCCCATCCCCATCCCTCCGGATTTCGTCGTGTAAAAGGGTTCGAACATCCTGCCTGCGATGTTCTCGTCGATTCCAGGCCCGGCATCCCGGACGGAGACCTCCGCGAACTGCTCATCCCTCTTTGACGTGTTGATGGTCAGACTTCGGCGGCCGGGGCTCCCGTCCCGCATGGCTTCCGCCGCATTCATGACCAGGTTCAGGATGACCTGCTGAAGCTGGATACGATCTCCCCACACGGCCGGAAGAAGGGGAGCGAACGTCGCCTCGATCGCCAGGGCTGACAGGGCCGTGTCGTTGCGGACCACGTTGAGGATTTCCTCGACCACGTCGTTCAGGTTCAGTGCCTCGAAACGGATCTCCTCCTTTTTCAGCAGGGCCCGTATCTTCCGGATCACCTCGGCAGCCCGGTTGTCGTCCCGGATGATGTCTCCCAGGATCTCTGCGATCTCCTGCATGTCCGGATTGGCCTGCGAGAGGAACCGTTGTGCCGCCTGGGCGTTGCTTAGGATGGCGGCCAGGGGCTGGTTGATCTCGTGGGCAAGCGAACTCGTCAGTTCACCGAGGGTGGACACCCGGGTGACGTGGGCCAGGTCCTCCCTGAGCCTGCGGGTCTCCGACTCGATCAGCTTGCGCCCCGTGATGTCGCGGACGATCGCCCACATCCCGACATGGTTTCCCCGTTCATCCTTGAGAAGGAAGGTTCGAAGCTCGATGGGGAAGACGGACCCTTCTTTCTTCCGGTATTCCTTCTCGTAGACCTCGGAGTACCCGCGGACGAGAACCTGCTGCTCGATAATGTCCTTCTCGGCTGCGTGCCACTTCTCCGGCGTGATGTCTCGGTAGGTCAACCTCTGCAGTTCGTCCTGCGAGTAGCCCGTCATCGCCCGGTACGTTTCATTATACCGGAGTATCCGACCGTCCATGTCGACCAGCACGTAGCCGTCCATCATGCTGTCATAGAGGCTGCGGTATTTCCCCTCCGACTCTTTCAGGGCTTCGTCAGTTTTTTTCCTTTCCGTGATATCCTCCAGGAAGCCTGCGTAGAACAACGTCTTCCCGTCCGGACCTTTCACTCTCCGGGTGTTGAGAGACACCCAGATGCTCGTCCCGTCCCTGCGCCGAAACCGGCACTGATAACCCAGGACGACATCATTCTCCTCGAGCTGTTGGACATACTCAGCACGTTCCTCCGAATCGACCCAGATCTGGTTGGCTGAATCGGTAACGGAGGCTCGCACCTCCTCAGCCGAGTCATAACCTAGGATTTTCGCAAATGCAGGATTGGCCGTCAATACCCGCCCTTCCCCGGATGATTCAAAGATCCCCTCCAGGGAGCCTTCGAAGATATCGCGATACTTTCTCTCGGCTTTTCTCCTGCGCAGGGTCTGGAAAATGAGGGCCCCGATGAGGAGCATCTGTGCCAGGAACAGGACAACGGCGGCGATGACATACTCCCGGTAGTCATGCCAGAGCGATTTGGGACGGTTGAGGATGACACTTCCCGGGGGCAGCCTGCCCTCGCTCATGTCCCAGCGATTCAGCTGCACCCAGTCGAAGGTGGGGATCAGTTCGGCAGGGTCTACCGTGATGGTTTCGGCCGGGAATCTGCCCCGGAGGATCTCCAGGGCTATCCCGACGGCCCGGGTCGCCTCGTGACCGTGATCCGTCATGACGCCGCCTACGATTCCATTTCCCAGGAGGGTATCGTAGAGGCCGAAAACGGGTGCGTTGGCCGTCTGGCTGATTCTATGCAGTACTTCAGGATTCCGATAGGTCCGGTTCGGGTCGGATCCGAAGACGGTATACAGGATGGCGGTTTTGGGCGGGAGCGCCGAGACCCGTTCGAGGACTTCCTCCAGCGGCAAGCCAATCAGGTACTCGATTTGCAGTTTTCGCCGCCACGGCTCGAGGCCGCGCCGAGTGCTTTCGGCCATCTGCCTGTCCAGGTTTTCGCTACCGCTGACGACTAAGAGGTTGCGCGTGTCGGGTCGGAGATCGAGAATGCTGCGCACGGTCGGATCGGTTCCCATCGAGAAAGGCATGATCACGAAGGTACGGTTCATCAGGGACATCCGGCTCTCGTATTCCGATCGGATCTCGGGACGCAGAAAATCCGGATCGGCGATCACGTTCACCACGGGCACCCCGGGAAACAGGTCCTTTCCCTCCTCGAGCAGATACGCGAGGGCCGTGCGATGCATCGCGATGATTACATCGAAGGAGCGGTTTTCATGCTTCCGCTGGAGGAATCGCTTATAATCCAGGCGGTATGCCGGGTCGGTGTGTTTGTTGAGGTCCATGTATTCGTAATGGATGTTGCTGCCGTCGAGGCCAGCCTCCGTGAATTTCTTCAGAAAAATGGGATCCATCACCAGTGACGAGGCCGCCTCGTAATTGTACGCGTGGAGAAGCAGGACGCTCTTTCCGCTCATATCAACGGGAGACTGCGACTGGGCAAGGCTCGGGCCCCCAGACCCCACGGTCAGAAGAAGGAGGGCGAGGCAAAACGCCATGGCCCTGATTTGACTCCGGCTCTTATACAATGGGAACCCCTGGCATGAATGGGAACGGACATTTCCGTTCAGAAATGACCTAATAACTTGTTTTTATAACGGAATGCAGGCAAAGAAGCAAGAGCAACGACACCGCGACAAAGAGATAAACGAAAGCGCAGGGCCGGGGCCGGTCCTGCGCTTGTCCTTGCCTGTTTCGATGCCGCCCTGCGAAATGATTATTTCCTGGCCTTAGTTGCGGGCTTGCCCATGCCCACGATGAAAGACCCGATCTGATCGCCCCGGCCTTTTTCGAACACGAGGCTGAGGCGCTTGATGATGACGCTGCTCCGTTTGTGCCGCCCCCTCACGTAATTCAGGTAGCCGTCGACGATGTGACGGGCCGTCTTCGAATCCTTCGGCACCAGCCGGGCTTCTGCAAATCCGCTCTTTTCATATCGCTGTACGACCTCAAAGAGAGCGGCCCCCACGTCAGCAATGCCTTCCACGATATACCGTTTCATTCGCTTCCCTCCTGGCTGAAGTTTCATTGAAAAAATGCAGGATGGATTCTTTGCCTGCATCTATCATTTATCATACCGTCAATTGATAGAGAATTCTACATTTGCCTTTCCGGCGAATTCTCGCACGGGAGGTCTCTCATCGGCACAATATCTTTCGAAGTGCATCCCCGGTCGAATCCGGGATGAGGGGAGACCAGCGGTCGAAATCCGAGGAGTAGCTCGTCGTGCCGTCGCTTTTGTACAGGATCGTCGAGATCGTCAGAATCTTCCTTTCCCCGCAGTTGAGTTCGTAGAGGCGTTTTGCCCTCGGCTTCGCAGTGGCGCGATTCGCCGCTTCCTCCCATGCAATCATCGCAATGTAGCTGTCGGCGCTCTCACTCGAATCCGGGTTCGCCAGGAAATAGGGCGGATAGTAGGATTGGGCCGCCTTGTCCCCCGCTTTTTTCAGGATGCTCTGATCGCCGGAGACAGTCTCCTCGATTTCGGACGCATCGACGTTCTTGACCCATACCTTCACATTTCCGTCGGCGAGGTACTCGATATTCTCTGAGTCATAGAATGCAAGCGTCTTTTCGCCCTCTATCCCGGGCGACGATTCGCCGGCGTACTTCCAGTTCGCCCGCAGCGCATCCGTCTGGAACCCGGTCAGAAAACCGACCGCCGAGAGGACGAGGATTCCTATTCTCCATTGCGCCCCGATGCGAGGCTCTCTCTTCAATCCTGCAACCTCAATCGTCAGTACCTGATCGTCAGGCCGACATAAGGCCCTGACAGGATGACATCCAGCATCACGTTGTCCTGTTCGTAGTCATACTTGATGTACTTGTACCCGCAGGTCAGGTCCAGGTAGGGAAAGGGCGTCAGCGATAGCGCGGCATCGGCCCCCATGAACGTGTTGCCCGAGAACGTGCTGCCCGTCACCTTGCCGCGGAATTCCAGCCAGTTCGCCAGGAGGCCCGCCTGGACCCCGATACCCAGCATGGGGATGGGCGCATAAAAATTCCCCTCCCCGCTCAATCCCAGCGCCGGGGCTACGCTGCTCGTATGCCCTTCCACGTAGAGGATCTTGCCGATGGCCCCCAGGGACAGTCCTGAAAGAACATGTTCGAGTCTCAGAAAATCATACTGGTATTCCAGTTCCAGGGTCTGCAGCCTCAAGGTCGCTTCGACCGGGGAACCGGCCGGGTAGGTCTGGCCCTTTGCGATGATCTCCCGTGGGATGTTGGTCGAGCCAGAGTACTCGGCGTTCTGGTAACCCACCGTCAGGCGATGACGGCCGTATCGCCCGTATGCCTCGAAGAAACCCATGTCTGCCCTGTCGAAGCCGAGATCGTCCTTCATATCAATCGTAGTCCCCCGGATACCGTTTCCATCAATGCGAAGGTCCCCGCTGACGTCCGAAAACCAGTAGGAGACTTTTGCCCCGACCTCCCACGCTCGTTTCGGGGCGTCGACAGCCTTCACGTTTTGACCGGCCGGTTCGACCGCGGCTGCTTCGACTGCTGCCAGCTCAACCGCTGCTGGATGATCGGCGGCGCAAGTCAACTGCAGGGCGGATGACCCGCCCAGTGCATCGATCGTGCTCCGGACCGTGCAATTCAATGTCGGCATGTTCGCCGTATAGCCGCAGACCGCTTTGCCGTGGACGGCCTCCCGGATGACCAGGCTGCCACCGTTGAGCCTGCTTTCCTTGTTGACGCGCTGATAATCGGCCTGCACCTCTTTCAGGGACATCTTGCCGAGTGTTTTTGCGGTCGTCGGACCGGTGACCTGTACCGTCAAACCGTCTCGATAAAGAAAGTACCCGTAAAGCTGCTGCGAATCCGCCCCGGACGTCTCGGCGCGGATGGCGTTGAGACGTTCGCTGCCGAGGACCGATCCGTCAACCTGGCGAAGCTCCAGCGCGACCGCATGGCTTCCCCCCGATGCCGAACCGCCCGTCGTCGCGCATCCAGCGAGGCAACACGTGATCAGGACCGCTCCCAGGACTTTCAAACGCGCTTTCATTTCGTGCATCTCCTATACTGCCCTGCTCGCATCAGCCGTGCCGGGACCCGTCAGTCCCTTCCGTCGAGTAGAGAAATATCGGGCAAGTGAATAAGGGAACCTTCTCTTTTCTTTCAAAATCATGACTCCGCATTTTCTGACGTTTGCACGTTGCAATCTGCTTTTTGAAGGCACAAATGGCCCCCTCCGAGGTGCCGCTCAGGCTGACGAGGCTGACGCGATCCTGAATCCTGTTCTCAAGCAGGGCCTTGAGAACGCCGGCGGTAAAGGCCGCCTGACTTACTCCCCCCTGACAGGCAATCGCGACTCCGGGGTCCATGTTTCATCTCCCTCGGAGACATGCTGTGCTTCGGATTGGATCGCTTATTCTTCTACCCGATTTCGCATCGAGACAGGAACGCCACCCCTCGTTCCACTCTCCGATCACGGCGGTTTCATGCCACCGCGATTGAATCAATGCCCGATTGCCTGGCTGCACGAATCCGATTGTCTGTTCCCTCCGGGAACGCACTATTTGTTCAAGAAGATCGTCATGTGAATGGAATCGCTCGACGCTTTTGTCTCGACGGGAAGGCCGGCCCTTTCGAAGACCCGGAGCATCTTTCTGTTCCCCGGGAGAACGTCGGCCTCGAACCGGGAGAGGCCCTGTTCCCGCCCGACCCGCAGGAGGTGCCTGAACAGGATCGACGCGACGCCCTGGCCCTGGTAGTCCTCCTCGACGGCAAAGGCAATCTCCGCGGCCGACGGCGGGTTCGGTCCTTCGATGACGAAGTAGCGCCCTGCCCCGATGATCCGTTCCCCCGCATTCTCCCGGACGCACACGACGAGGGCGACGTGGCGGATAAAGTCCACTTCCGTGGCGTTTGCAAGTTCCCGTTCGGTCGGCTCCTTCCTGGGCCCGAAGAATCGCATATAGATCGAACCGGTTTCCAGCCCTTTGAATGCCTCGAGGAGCAGCCCCTTGTCCTCGGGCTTGATCGCGCGGATTGTTGCCGTCCGATCCCGGAGCTTTTCGACGACGAAGTAGTTCGCGATGTCATCCCTGTTCATCCTGTACAAGTCCTCCTTGGCATGGGCTCCTTTTCGGTCTGACAATGATCGCAGGCGCGTCTAAGCATTACAGCAGCGCCTTGGATAGCAGATTCAAGATGTCGGCGACCGGCATGACCAGCGGCAGCAAGGGGAGCATGGGCGCCGCGGCAAACACGGACATCTGCAGGATCGTCCGCACGTCGAAAGGGATCGGCTTCATCTGCCGGGCAAACAGGAAGCTGTTTCCCAGGTCCGCCAGCGACTGGATATCGCCGGTACCCAGCAGCGGCTCGTCTGCCGGCGCTTTCCCCTTGACCCACTTGTCCACAAAGGCCTGATCGTAGCGGTTCGCCAGGGCGCTGAACTCGCGGAGGCCCTGCCTGCGCGTTCGAGCCAGCAGGGGAAAGAAGACCAGGAGGGGCCCCAGGAAGACCAGGTTGACGATCACGAGATACCCGAAGAAGGGAATCTTGAAGGTCTCGATGTCGGCGCCCTTGAACACGATGAGGAACGCGGCGCTCGCGCTCAGGATGCTGCCCAGGCCGAAGGCCAGGGACCCGAACGACACCTGGGCCGGTCCCAGGAATCCGAGTCCCGCCGCCTGGTCCGGGTGCGTCACGGACACCCGCAGGTTCAGGCGGGACATGTCCAGCAGAAACCCCGTCCAGATGATAAGCCGCCAGATCCACCGGTAGAACATGAACTGAAGAAGGGGAACTGCCGCTATGAGGTACCATACCCCGGCCATGGACAGCCGGATGGTGCTGTCTGTGTGGATGACGTGCCAGCTTGTCTCGTGCCCCGCATAGAGCGCCGCGGTCATGGACCAGGCGCCGAAGATGGCAACGCCAAGGATGATCATCTCCGGCAGCCTCGCCTCCCGCCGGGATTCGACCTTCTCGACGGCCGTATCGTAAGCGGGATAGTCCTCCTCCCGGACCAGGCCGGAGTGCACGAAGTGGAGCCCGGCAACCGTCAGTCGGGGGCCGATAACGGCTTCCGCGAGGATGATCATCGGAAACGCGACAAAAAAGCGGGCGTAGGATGCGAAATCCAGCAGGAATGACCGCTCCGGCGTCGGTCCCAAGGCGACGCCCTCAATGAATGAAAGAACGAGCAGCGGAAACCACGTGAGGGCCAGGAAGATGACGATCCGCCGTGCAATGGAAGGCTCTTCCTTGATGACGCCTATCCTGTGCATGAGCCGGTATGCAGGCCCGCCCCGTTCAAAGTATAGATGCGCCTCGCTTGCCAGTGCCGGAAGGCTCATTTCCTTTCACCTCCGTTGCCATGCACCGCGCCGACTCGCATAGAAGCGGCTTTCGATTGCGTTTATCCTATTCTATTTTCCTGTTTCTCACCGAGACGACCCTTCAAGGCTTCCCCCGCCCTGCCACATCGGCGGCGAAGGCGGCTCCTTTCCCAACCGCCAGTACTTTCTCGGGATCGAGCAGCCCGAAAAGCTGGATGATCTTCGCCACGAGGCCCGTCCATCCTGTCTGGTGGCTGGCGCCGAGCCCTGCACCGTTGTCGCCGTGGAAATACTCGTAGAACAGGATGTGATCGCGCCAGTGCGGGTCGGTCTGGAATTTTTCCGTCCCTCCGTAGACGGGCCGCCTGCCCTGCCCGTCACGCAGGAAGATTCGGGTCAGGCGACAGGCAATCTCCCGGGCTACCTCGAACAGGTTCATCATCCGGCCGGAGCCCGTCGGGCACTCGATCTCGAACCCGTCCCCGTAGTAGAGGTAAAAATTCAGGAGCGCCCGGAGGATCAGCACGTTCACCGGCATCCAGATGGGGCCCCGCCAGTTGGAGTTGCCCCCGAACATGCCCGTGTTCGATTCGGCCGGCAGGTAGTCCACCCGGTGCTCCTGGCCGTTCACACGGAACACGTAGGGTTGCCGCTCGTGGAATTTCGAAAGCGAGCGGATCCCGAAGGGGCTCAGGAACTCGTTTTCGTCCAGCATCTTCGAGAGGATCCGGCGCAGCCGCTCCGGGCTGACCAGGGCAATGATTCCCCGCTCGGCCACCCCCAAATTGCCCGGCCCCGTGGGATGGATGGCCTCCAGGAGCTCCGGCATCTGGCGCAGCCGCATGACGAGGGCTGCCGTTGCACGCGGGTTGCGGTCGCGCTGCCATTTCTCTACCACCGTCGTGGCGCACAGGGGCAGAAGCCCCACCATGGAACGTACCTTGAGGCGGGTAGAAGACCCGTCGGGGAGTCTCAGCAGATCGTAGTAGAAGCCGTCCTCTTCGTCCCACATTCCGTCGGACCCGGGCTGGTTCATCGCCGCGGCAATGTAGAGAAAATGCTCCACGAACTTGAAGGCCATATCCTCGTACGTGCGGTCGTGGGCGGCAAGTTCCGCGGAAAGCTCGAGCATGTTCTGTGTGAAGAGGGCCATCCAGGCCGTTCCGTCCGCCTGCTCGAGGTAGCCCCCGGTGGGAAGCGGGGCGCTTCGGTCGAACACCCCGATGTTATCGAGCCCCAGAAAACCGCCCTCGAAGACGTTCTTGCCGAACCGGTCCTTGCGGTTCACCCACCAGGTGAAGTTGAGGATGAGCTTGTTGAACGCGGACTTGAGAAAGTCGAGGTCCGTCTCGCCCCGCAGGGCCTGCTCCGTTCTATGGAGAAACAGGGTTGCCCAGGCGTGGACGGGGGGGTTCACGTCGCTGAAGTTCCACTCGTAGGCCGGGATCTGGCCGCTGGGGTGCATGTAGACTCCCCGCAGCATCAGTTCCATCTGCTCCTTGGCGAAGTCCGGGTCGACGATCGAGATGGGCAGCGTATGGAAGGCGAGGTCCCAGGCCGCGTACCAGGGATACTCCCACTTGTCGGGCATCGAGATGATGTCCTCGTTCACCATGTGGAACCACTCCCGGTTCCGGAATTGGCGGCTTTCGCGGTGAAGGGGGTGTGCGCGGTGTTCCTCGAGCCATTGATCGGCATCTAGGTAGTAGTACTGTTTGCTCCAGAGCATGCCGGCGATGGCCTGTCGCATCACGCCGGCCGCATCCGGGTCGACCATCGGCGGCGTAACGGACCGGTAGAACTCGTCCGCCTCACGCTTTCGCGCGTTCAGGGTCTCGTCAAAGCCCGACCCGAAAGGGATGGGTTTGATTGTACCGGAGAGCGGCTGGCCGGTCAGGCGCAGCCTCACCACGGCCGACCCGCCCGCAGCGACGCTCAGCCGGTAGTGCGCCGAGGACTTCGTTCCCGTCCTCTGCGGATTGACTGCGTCCTGTCTGCCATTGACGACGCAGTCGTTGATGCCGTCCTTGAGGTACGGGCCCGCGTCAGGGTAGTCGAGGCCGAGCCTGGCGTGGTTCGTTTCGTTTTCGGTGAAGAGCAGGGGCACATCCCCTTCGCAGTACATCCGGTACATGCCCAGGACGGGATGCACGGCCTCGATCGCCTGCGCGCCGTCCGGCCCCCCGACCTGACGGAGCAACGGCTTCTCCGAGGGCCTGGCCACCCACGCGGCCCAGTCGTTCCGGAACCACAGGGTCGGAAGCACGTGCAGCTCCGCCGCCTCAGGCCCCCGGTTGGCGGCTGTGATCTTTATCAGGATTTCCTCGGGTCCGGCCTTGGCGTACTCCACGAAGACGTCGAAGTAGCGGTCCCCGTCGAAAACGCCCGTGTCGAGGAGCTCGTACTCCATCTCGTCGCGGCTGCGCCGTCGGTTCGTTTCGACGAGGTCTGCGTAGGGATAGGCCGCCTGCGGGTACTTGTACAGGTATTTCATGTACGAGTGAGTCGGCGTCGAGTCGAGGTAGAAGTAGTACTCCTTGACGTCCTCGCCGTGGTTCCCCTCGCTATTGGTGAGCCCGAAGAGGCGTTCCTTGAGAATCGGGTCCCTGCCGTTCCACAGCGCGAGGGCAAAGCAGAGCCTCTGCCTGTCATCGGAGATCCCGGCAAGTCCGTCTTCGCCCCACCGGTACGCCCTGGAACGGGCATGGTCGTGGGTGAAGAAATTCCAGGCATCCCCGGTCTCGCTGTAGTCCTCGCGAACCGTGCCCCACTGCCGCTCGGAGAGGTAGGGCCCCCATTTCTTCCAGGGTACGTTCTCCCCTCGCGCCTCATCGAGGCGACCGTGCTCCGCAGTCATTCTGCACCTTCCTTTCTCCGGATGTTCGAAGACAATCCCTCTGCGCGGGATCCGGCGCCTCAGCTGATGGGCACCGTCACCAGGGGAGCCTGTGGAGGTTGACCGGTCTCGATCAGGCTGAGCAGTATCATCATGAACGAAAAAATGGTCTTCGAGGGCCGGTCCCTGTCATCGATCCAGAACCAGTGGTTGCGATACCGGACGTCCACAAAGCTTTCGGGCGGTTGTTCCTTGCTGCAGCGAATCCGGATGAAAGGCGGTCTCTGCCCCTTTCCGTCCCCGATCTCCGGCGATGTGGCATAGGTTCGACCCTCCGCGGCCTGCTCGGGCGGGACCTCGATCTGTGCGGACAGCTCCAGGATGATGTCCATCACCGAGCGGGTCAGCAACGCGATTTCCCCTTCGCGAGTCGGTGCGTTCCCGTAGATGACCCTGAACTCCGTCGTTCCCGGACTCAGTCCGAGCAGGCGCCCCGCTTCCGACATCTCCGGGTCGATGTTCCGGTTCGCTTTCCGGCGAAAAAAGAGCACCACGCTCTCCTGCTTTTCCTTCTTCTCGATCCGCGACCCCACGGCCCCCGACTTCTGGATTTTCTCCAGCAGGTCGACCAGACGCCCGTAATCCGGATCCTCGTTGCGCGCAAAGGCGGGCGCCAGGGTCCGGTTGTCCAGTTCGTTGACGGACTTGACGCACAGGGTGAACAGGAACCTGGCCGGCCATCCCGCCTGCATCATGACGACAAGGGAGGAGGGCGGGATGGGGGTCAGCAGGCTCTTGGTAAACTTGTCCCCGCTGATCGGCACATAGGTGATCGTCGGCTTTTCACCCCAGGTGGTGGATCCCCCGATGCTCTGCGAATTCGCGGCGGGAGGAAAGGACCACCCTGCCCCTACATTGACCGTGTTCTGGACACCGGCCAGATTGATGACGGAAGTGACGTCCATGAAGACCGGCGTGTCCGCGTAGCGGATCTTCACGATATTGAGCAGCATCTGGCTTTTCCAGGACTCCGCGATCGCCACATTGAAATCGAAGCGATCGCGTACGATGACCGGGGCGCCGATACCGCCGCACCCCGACAGAAGGAGGCAGCCCAGCATAACGATACCGATCAATGCTCTTGTCATCCTCGTTACCTCCTGCACGGGATCGGTCGCGCCGGCTCGACGATCGGCTCTTGAATCGTCCATTCGCTGCGCATACGTCGACAGGGAACCGCTGCGCGAAATTTCCTCTGCCGCACATCCCGGACCCATCGAGGGAGGATGGATCGGGCTGTGCAGGAAATGAAGAGGGGACCGATCTCGTTGACGGGTCATCCATGGAAACGCTCCAACCCTTTGCGCCCTGGATGCCATCCTCACGCGCGGGAGGCCATGGCGCCTGCCCTTGTGTGAATGCGTCGATCGGCCGAACGCGACGGGCGGTTCCAACCCCGTTCGCTAGTCGACAATGTGATAGCCTGCATCGACAAAGTTCACATTTCCCGTCAGGGCGTCGCCGTGGTCGCTGACCAGGAATCCCGCAATGGCGCCCACGTCGTCTATGTCCACGAGACGGTGCTGCGGGGATTTTTTCTCGGCCAGTTCGAGCAGCTCGTCGAACTTGCCGATTCCCGATGCGGCCCTCGTTTTCAGCGGACCCGGCGAGAGGGCGTGGACTCGGATCCGTTTCGGTCCCAGCTCTGCCGCAAGGTAGCGAACGCAGCTCTCGAGGGCGGCCTTGACGGGGCCCATGGCGTTGTAGTTCTTCACCACCTGGTTCGCGCCGTAGTAGCTCATGGCCAGCAGGCAGCCGCCGGAACTCATCAGCGGCTCGGCAAGCCTCGCCATCCGGACGAAGGAGTGGCAGGAGATGTCCATGGCCATGAGAAACCCCTCGAGCGAGCAGTCCACGACGCGGCCCCGCAGGTCATCCTTCGGCATGTAGGCGATGGAGTGGACGAGGAAATCGAGCCGTCCCCACCGGTCGCGGATGGCATGAAAGACGGCGTCCATCTGCTCCGGCTTCTGGACGTCGAGGGGCATGAAGATCTCGGCGCCCAGTTCATTGGCCAGGGGCTCTACGAATGGTCTCGCCTTTTCCGTCTGGTAGGTGATGGCCTGGGCGGCCCCGAGTGCCTTGAAGCGAGCGGCGCAGCCGTAAGCGATGCTCTCGTCATTGGCAATCCCCACCACAAGGCCCTTTTTATCGAGAAGATACTGACAGTTCTCCAGCATGGCGCATACCTCCGATCTGCGGCCGTTTGCAACGCTCGTGAAGGCCCGCCGAACAATCTACTTCGACGCCTTCAGCAGATCGTCCCGGAGTCCCTTCGCGCCCGGGTTGCTGACGGCCCTCTTCGCGAGGATGTCAACGGGCCGGACGGCTTGTCCGTAGTAGGCCTTGTTGAGGCTGTCCCTCACGTCGAGGACGGACCCCTCGAGGTTGAGGCCGGCATAGGCGCCCTTCGAACGCGTGAAGGAGATGAAGTCGGCTACCACGTTCGCCTTGGCCCCCGCTCCCACGGGGCCCACCGCGATGGAGGCATCGGGACCGAGCTTCATGGCGTTGGAAAACAGCGTGTCAACGGCCTTCTGCGTCATGACGAGCATGATGACCTCGGCCGCCTCGCCGCCGATCTGAAGGCCGAACGTAACCGACCCCAGGGTATAGAAAGCAGGATCGGTCCAGTCGTTTCGGTCCCTGTCCCTCATGACGAGCACGCCGGTGCCACCGGACCCGCCCAGGATGAAGCCCGCCTTCAGCACCTGCGGGTAAATCAAAACGGCCTTGGCTTTCGCGAGGTTCTGATGGAGGTAGCCGTAATCTTTGTCCCTCATGAAACTGTTGAAGGTGATCTGGGCCTTCTCGACCAGCGCCTGGGCCTCGGCTGCGTCCGACGCCGCCAGGGCGGCGGGGGCCGATGTCATGAGCCACGCAGACAGCATGATCGCGGCAACGATGAGTGCATGAAATTTGTTCTTTTTCATGGGATGTTCTCCTTTCTTCAGCTCGATGCGAATCCCTATTCCGCCTTCTTCCACGTCTTGTCCGGGTTGTAGGCTTTCATGGCTCTTGCCAGCTTCAGCGTGTCGGGTCCGAGGTCCTTTTCATACACGACGCCTTCGTGGTTGACGATAAACGTCTTCACACCGGAAGCGGCGTACGTGGCCGGGTACGCCACGACGGCAAACCCGCCGACCATCCTGTCCCTCACGAGGTAGCTGTAGGCACCTCCCTTCGCGCTCTTCCCCTGTTCCGTCAGGATCCGGAAGAAATAGCCGTTGTAGGGAACGGGTTTCTCCCCCTTCCGGTAGCCCTCGCTCCGCGCCTTCGCCACAAGCGGTCCGAGGGGGCTGGGCTTTTCACCGGGCGCCGTGACCCAGTAGAGGCCGTCCTGCCTGCCCGACGTGCTCGCGAACGTCCGTGCGTATTCCAGCAGTCCGTCCCCGTCGCGGTCCACGGCGGCGTACTCCCGTTGCGCGTCCACGATGGCCAGGCAGGTCTGGATGGCCTCATTTTCATTCTCGCCGACGCGGCGGTTGAGGATCTCCTGCTTGCCCTGCTTCGTGTCGAAGCGCCAGGTCGCGCCGGCTTTCACGAGCGGAATCGGGAACGGCCAGTCATTGTTTCCCACGTGGAGAATGACCTTCTTTTCACCGACCGCTTCCAGGCGGTTCTTTTCACTGTACCGCCCGACGAATGCTGCTTCCCGCTCCCGGTCATCCGTCGGATCGCCCGACGTGATCAGCGGCTCGCTACCGGGCCCGAACAGGGCAAGGAGCGCCTTTTTATCGTGATTGCCGAGGGCCCTGATAAATGCCTCCACGGCGGCTTCCGGGGATTCGAAGCTCAACTGTTTCGGTTTGGCCGCCATGGCCGGACCCTGCAGGAAGATGACGACGATCAGCGCCATGATGCCGATCAGGAGGAATCGGGCCGATGTGACTCTTTCAGGAAGCGAAAACATGAATCTGTCCTCCGTCGTTTCTTTCTTTCGACCTTGAGGGAATTGTTCTGCCGCTCTCTCCTACCGGCGGCCCCTGCCGCCTCCGCCGCGAGAGGCCCCTCCGCCTCCGCGGGACATTCCGCTGGAGGCACCCCCGCCGTGGGAACGTGACGAAGACATGCTCTGGCTTCCCCTTGCGCTGTCCCGGCTTGCCTGCCCGCCGCGGTCCATCCCGCCGAAGGCATTGTCGCGCCCGCCGGACGAAGAACCTCCCCGGTCTGCCGTCCTGCCCTGGGATGCCCGATCCTGCACCTGGGCAGGCTGCCTCCCGGCGGACCGGTCGGCAGTCCCGGCGCCTGGTTTATCGTATCCCCGGTTCCCCTGTCGATTGTCCACGGCGGCGCGATTGGTCGGCGTGTACTTGTCACGCGTGGCCTGGTCGCGGTAGGAAACCCCTTTGCGATGCTCGGGGTTGTGCTTCCACTGCTCCCCCCTGGAGCCTCCGGAGGGTCGCTGCTCGGGCCTGCCCCCCCGGTCGGGCCTGTCGACATTGATGTTCGTGTCCCTGTCGATGTTGATGCTCCCCCCGTGATACTCGGGGTGGCATCCCCAGCCGTGCCAGGCGGCGCCGATGGCGACACCCATCGTAAAGGTGAATAAAGCGGCTCCCGGCGGGTACGCGTAAACCGGATACGGCGGATAGGCAGGGTACCACCAGGCGCCGTAGACCACCGTGGGGTTGTAGGCGGGCACATAGACGACCTGGGGGTTGGCGGATTCGATGATGATGATGTCGCCGTCCTTTTTGACCTCCTGCTCTTTCGAGCTTTTCAGGTTACCCGCTTCGGCTGCCTTCTTTCTGAGTTTCTGCACCGTGTCCAGGACGTCTTTCTGCTGCGCCAGGACCGCGTCACCCAGCTTCTGGGTCCACTCCAGCTTTTCGCTCATCATGGAGAGAACGTCCGGGAACGGCACGAGCGCCTTGACGCTTGCATCCCAGGTCTGCTTGTCCAGGGCCGCCTTCAGGGCATCCCCCTTCAGGTTCTTGTTCTGCTTCGTCCATCGCTCGGCCTGCACCACCTCGAGAGGGTACGTCGAGGCCATGAGGATCTGGGTCAGGAGCTCATCGGGATAGAGGGCGACAGGCGCAAGCAGCTGATCCAGTTCCTCCGGCTTGAAGGTCTTTGAGGGGGTTCCCTGGGCAAAAAGCGTGGCAGGCAAGACCAGGCAGATTGCAAGGATCCCGATCACCGCACGCCGCCACGAGCCTTTCTTCTTCATGTTCTTCCCTCACGTCATTTTTGAAGGGTCTGCAGGTCCTTCGTGCTACACCCGGCAACAGGATGTCTGAACGGAAATGAACAGGAGCCGAGGGCCTCAGCGGCCTTCGGCCCCTGTTATCATTCATTTCGCAACCACGAAGTCGTCCCTTCGGTTCTTGCTCCAGCAGGCCTCGTTGGCCTCCTTGCACAGGGGCTTCTCCTCGCCGTAGCTCACGGTGCTGACCCGGTCCTTGGCGATCCCCAGATCCGTCAGGTACTTCGCCGCCGCATCGGCACGTCGCTGGCCCAGCGCCATGTTGTACTCGTTGGTGCCGCGCTCGTCGCAGTTGCCCTCGATCCGGACTTTGTTGCCCTTGTTGTCCTGCAACCACTGGGCATTCTTCTGTAGTGCATCCTTCGACTCGGGCTTGATCACGTACTTGTCGAAGTCAAAGTAGATGGCCTCCAGCTTCTCGGGCTCTGCACCGGCCGGAACCACCGGGGGAACCACCACCGGCGCCGCCGCGGGTGCAGGCGGAGGCGGTGGCCCGAGGAAGATCCGCTCGACGAAGACCGCCATCCCCGACGCCGTCTCCACGTCCTTTGCGTTCACCAGGGCCCCGCACTGGCCCGCTGTGACCACCTTGGAGAGCAGGGCCAGGCCCTCGCCCTTCGGCTCCTCAACCGTCATGCGGTCCTGGCCGATCAGGACCGCGTAAATGCAGACGTTGTCTTTCAGCGCCGCCTTCATCGCCTGCGCCGAGGCCACCGCCTTCGGCATGTCCAGCCCGTCCGTGAAGATGATCACCGCCGACTTGCCCGCCAGCGGCTTCAGATCCATCGTCGCCGCATCCAGGGCCGAATCCAGCGGACTCTCCACACCCTGCGTGTTCACCGCGTAGATCGCCTTCTGCATCTCGTCCTTCGTGTACGGCGCCATCCCGTACCAGAGCTTCGTGTCGTAGTTGCGCGTCAGCCACCGCTGGCCCGCAAAGTCCCGCAGCCCCGCCGTGAGCTTCAGGTTCGGGATCGTGTCGTTGAACAGCCGCGCCAGGTGCTGCTCGTACTCCAGCTTCGTTGTCTGCATCGGCGAGGTGTACTCGAAATGCTTCCAGGTGTACGGCTCATCCATGGAGGCTGAGGTGTCCAGGATCACCTCGAAGTTGTTCGTCTTCTGAACCAGCGCGCCCGATTTGACCTTCGGGTTCAAATCCTGCGCCGGGACCGGTTTGATCACCGTCGCGCAGCCGCCCAGCATGGCCAGGCCAAGTACGGTCGCCACAAGCACATAAAATTTCCTTTTCATCCCTAACCCTCCTTCCTGAATTCCTGTTATCCGGTCTTGGGTTCATTTTCTATGGAATTCAATACAGATTTCGCAGCAAAAGGGAATTTGGACCTTGGTCCTACCCGCACTGGACCTTGGTCCAGTATGATAGGAATCTCGTTGACTTCCAGGACCAACTTATCCTAATGAGAATGCAGTCTTTGATGAACGTGGCAGATGCCAGTCGGGAGATTCCAACTCTTTTGACCGGCAAGAAGATCAGGATGCCCTGTCGTATGAAGACCAGCTGCTCGGAACGAATTTCGGCGGTTCTTGCCCCCCTTTTTGTGACGATTCTTGTATGGCTGTGCGCATTTCCCGGGTGCGTACAGGCGCAATCGTCCTCGGTCGTGGGGGCAAATCTTCAGAGAATCTCGAACGGCGTGCTCATGCTGATGGGCTACAGCCTCGTACCTGACGTGACGACAGGTTCTCTGTCCTTCTCCAATGCCGAGAGCGGCAACCCGGGTTTGTCTATGACGTCCCTGGGCGCCGGCTTCACCGTGAGCAGGGATTTTCCGCTCTACCTCGAGGGAACCGCGGCGTACAGCCGCTTCGATCCCACCTTCGTGGTCTCCGACGGCACCAATGAGCGGTCGATCCCGGCAAAGTGGAACACGATCTCCGCCACGGTCGGCCTCGGTTGGGACTTCCCCATCGCACAGGACCTCGTTCTGCGTCCTATTGTAAACTTCTCCTACGGACACGTCGAGAGCGATCTATCCATTGCAGCACAATACCTTGGGAATCAGACGGGGCGGGACATTTCGTTTCTCGACAACGGCCACCTCGACGCCGTCGGCGTCGGCGGGTCGCTCATGCTGGACTACGAGCGCTACCGCCCGGAAAACGAGATCGACGTCGAGCTTCGCTACACGAACATCTATCTCCAGAGCGTCGGCAACACGTCGGACGCCGTCAAGGGAAGTTCAGATGCCCAGAGCCTGAGCCTCTGGTCCCGCTGGCGGGCACCGACGGGCCTGTCGGCCCTCGACCGGCCTTTCCGCTACGTGTTGGAGTTCTCGCACACGCAGTTCCTGGGCGATCTTCGCGGCGCGCTGGGTTTCGACTGGCTCACGTCGGTGGGCGCCGGTGTCGAACTCGACTCGAGCAAATACCCCATCCTCGTCACCCGCACGCGGCTTCTTGCCCGCTACAAGTTCGGCGACAACGTGCAGGGGTGGTCTGTCGGGCTTGCCTGCAGCTTCTAGCAGACTGTTGACCGGGGGCGCATCCCGCAAGGAGGCGCACTCATGTCTGCCCACTACCCTGCCGGGAAGCACCGCAGGTGCTTCAAAATAAGCTTATCTGCTGCGTTGCGCTGCATCCTTCGTCACTGCGGCGTACGCAACAGTACGCCTCATTCCTCAGGAATTGCGCGCCTTGCATCTAAGCTTTTTTGAACAGCCTGTGTGACAAGGTGCTTTTCAATATCCTGCTAGGGCTTTTCGGATTTTTCGGGGTTTTCTTCGGTTTCGGCCGGCACCGTCCGCTTCTCCGCCTCCACCACCCAGCCGCCTCCCATGGCCTGGTAGATGGAAACGAGCGACGAGAACGTGGCCGCCCGCGTCTGCGCGAGGCTCAGCTCGGAGGGGAAGAGCTGCTGCTCGGCCTGGAGAACGGTGGAATAGGGGACATAGCCGCCCTTGTACTGCAGCCGGGCGAGCTTCGAGTACTCCTCGTTTGCGCGGACGAGCCGCTCCTGCGCCCGCAGCTGCGCGATATACTTCTGGTTGGCCACCAGCGCATTCTCCACGTCGCCGAAGGCGCTCTGGACGGCCGCCTGGTAGCCGAGCAGGGCCTCCTTCTGACCCGCCTCGGCCTGCATGACCTGCCCGTAAATCGCCCCGCCCGCAAAGATGGGTCCCGTGATGGACCCCCCGTAGCTCCAGACCCTTGCAGGCCCCTTGAACAGGTTAGACAGGTCGGCGCTCGCCTGGCCGTAGCCGCCGGTGAGCGTGATTGTCGGGAAATACAGCGCCCTGGCCGCGCCGATCTGGGCATTGGCCGCCACGAGCTGCTGCTCGGCCTGCAGGATGTCGGGTCGGCGCTCCAGCACCTGGGAGGGAACCCCGGACGGGACGGCGGGCATCGTGAGCTCCAGGATCGACTTGCCCCGTTCGATGGGCCCCGGGTTGCGGCCGAGAAGGAGCGAGAGGGCGTTCTCCGTCTGTGCAATCTGCGACTCGATCCCCGGGATGGCCGCCGCTGCCGTCTCGTACTGGGAGCGGGCCTGTTCCACGTTCATCCGGGAGACGACGCCGTATTGGTGCTGCAGCTCGAAGAGCCGGACCGTCTCACCGTAGGCCGCAAGCGTCTTCTGGGAGAGCAGGAGCTGCTCATCCAGCCCGCGCAGCTGAATGTAGGTGCTGGCGACGGAGGCGACAAGCGAGAGGACCACGCCCCGCCTTGCATACTCGGTCGCCAGGAGGCTTGCCTGCGCCGATTCGGTCAACCTGCGGATGCGCCCCCAGAGGTCGATCTCCCAGCTTGCCGAACCGAGCACCTGGTAGGCCGTCTGCGGGTTGGGCACGGCGGGGGACAGGGGGGTCGCGGCGTACTCGGTGAACCGCTGGCGCTCGCCGATGCCGCTGTAATTGAGCTGGGGGAAAATGGGCGAACGGGCCTGGATGAGAATGCCCGATGCCTGCTCGATCTTGACGGCGGCGATCTTGACGTTCTTGTTCTTGGCCAGGGCCTCATCGATCAGCGCGTCGAGAACCGGGTCCTCGAACTGGCGCCACCACTCGGTGTTGACCGTGCCGTTTGCGTCCCTGACCTCATACCGGTACGAACCCGGCACCGGCAGGTCGGGCCGCCTGTAGTCCGGCCCGACGGCGCAACCGGCCAGGAGCCCGAGGCTCTGGATGAGGAGCAGGATCGGGATGATTCGCCTCATGTCAGCCCCCCCTCCCCTGAAGGTTGGACATGCCCTTCGCCGGGGGGGCCCTCTTCCCCTCCGCCTTCTTTCGCTCCCGCCTTAGCCTTCTTTCTCTCTTCCAGTTTTTCCGTGAGCTGATCGAAGAGGTAGAAGAACAGGGGCACGTAGAGCATGGCAAGCGTCGTCTCGCCGAGCATGCCACCGATGATGCCGGTCCCGATCGAGTGCCGGCAGTTGGCCCCGGCGCCCATGGCCACGGCCAGCGGCAGGACGCCGAATATGAAGGCGAGCGAGGTCATGATGATCGGGCGCAGCCGCATCTCGCCGGCCAGCACCGTGGCCTCCATGATCGACTTGCCCTGCTTTCGCAGCTCCACGGCAAAGGTCACGCGCAGCAGCGCGTTCTTCGCCCCGAGGCCGATCAGGACCAGGAGGCCGATCTGGAAGTAGACGTCGTTCTCGAGACCGCGGATGAAGTTGAACAGCAGGGCGCCGAAGATCCCGAAGGGCACGGCCGTCATGACCGCCCCGGGCAGGGTCCACGACTCGTACTGGGCGGCCAGGATGAGGAACACGAAGAGCAGGCCGAACGCGAAGGCGATGGCGGACGTCCCCCCCGCCTGCTTCTCCTCGAAGGCAAGCCCCGACCAGGCGAAGGTGTACCCGGGCGGCAGGACTTCTTTGGCCGCCTCTTCCATGGCCTCGATGGCCTGCCCGGAGCTGTAGCCCGGGGCCGCATTGCCGTTGACCTTGGCGGCGGGGAAACCGTTGAAGTGCGGCAGGAGATCGGGGCCCGTCACCCACTCGGTGCTGACGAGGGCCGAGAGGGGCACCATCTTGCCCTGGCTGGTTCTCGTGTAGAGCCTCGTGAGATCATCGGGCCTCTGCCGGTACCTCGGGTCGGATTGCAGGACGACCCACCAGACACGGCTGTAGTCGTTGAACTGGCTCACGGTCACGGAACCGAACTGGGCCTGGATGGCGCTGTAGACGTCCGCCACCGGGACACTGAGCAGCGTGGCCTTGTCCCGGTCGACGTTGGCCCGCAGCTGCTGGCTCGAGGCGCGGAAGGTGCAGCTCAGCCCGCTGATCTCCGGCCGGGTCCGCGCTTTCGCGAGGAACTGCTGGGTCACCGAATCGAGCGCGGCCGGCTCGCCGCCGACGGTGTCCTGGATCCAGAACTCGAAGCCGCCTGTCGTCCCGATGCCCGGGATGGCCGGCGGTGCGATGGGAATGACCAGCCCCTTGTCGATGGCCTGGCTCTCCCGGTGGAGCTGCGTGAGAACGGCCCGTGCGTTCTGCTCTTTCGCCGTCTTCGTCGAGCCGTAGCGTTCCTCGAAGGGCTTCAGGGTCGTGAAAAACGTCCCCGCGTTGGTTTTGAACCCGCCATCGAGAAGGCTGTAGCCCGTGATCTCCGTCCGGTTCTCCACGGCAGGCATCTTCGCGAAGATGGCGTCCACCCGGTGCGAGACATCGGCCGTGCGGTTGAGGCTTGCCGCGTCGGGCATGATGATGGCGCTCATCACGTACCCCTGGTCCTCGTTGGGCACGAAGCTCGTGGGAAGCACCATGAAGAAGTGCACGATGGCGTAGAGCATCACGGCCAGGAGCACGAAGGCAACGCTCATCCGCCGGATCACCAGGAGCACCGCCCGCCCGAAGGCGTCGGTGAAGCTGGCGAACCAGCGGTTGAACTTCGCGAAGAAGCCGCGCTCGGGGGGCTTCGAGTGCTTCAGCAGGACCCCGCACATGGCCGGCGTCAGGGTGAGGGCCACGAACCCCGAGATGGTCACGGAGATGGCGATGGTGATGGCGAACTGCTTGTAGAGCTGTCCCGTCGTCCCCGGCAGGAAGCCGGCCGAGACGAACACGGAGGACATGACGAGAACCGTCGCGATGACGGGGCTCGTCACCTCCCCCATCGCCCGGATGGTGGCCTCCTTCGGCGACAGGTGAAACTGCGACATGTTGCGCTCGACGTTCTCCACGACCACGATGGCATCGTCCACGACGATGCCGATGGCCAATATGAGGCCGAAGAGCGTCAGCAGGTTGATCGAGAAGCCCAGCGCGATCATGCCGGCGAAGGTCCCGACGAGGGCGACGAAGATGGCCACGGTGCAGATGACGGTGGCCCGGAAATTCTGCAGGAAGAGGTAGACCACGAGCACGACCAGCAGCACCGCCTCGAGGAGCGTCTTCTTCACCTCGTCGATGGAGATGCGCACGAAGTCGTTCGTGTCGAGCGAGATCGTGTAGTCGATCCCCTCGGGAAAGCGCGACTTCATCTCCTCCATGGCCTTGCGGACCGCCTCCGACACCTGCAGGCCGTTGGAGCCCGGCTGCTGGTAGACGGCGATGAACGTCGCGGGGGCTCCGTTGAGCTTGCTGTCGACGATGTACTGCCTGAGACCCACCTCCGACCGGGCCACGTCCTTCAGGCGCACGATGGCGCTCCCGTCCTGGCTCGCGCGCAGGATGATGTTGTCGTACTGGGCGGGCTCCTTGAAGGGACGCTGGGTGACGACGGGAAAGGTAAGCTGCACGGGGCCCGCCGTCGGCTCCTGGCCGATCTGGCCCGCGCCGAAGAGCTGGTTCTGGCTGGCCACGGCCTGCTGGATGTCGCTCGTGGTGATCCCCAGCGAGGCCATCCGGTCCGGGTTCATCCAGATGCGCATGGCCTGGTCGGGCACGCCCATGATCTGCGCCTGCCCGGCGCCCGGGACCCGCTTGATCCGGTCCAGGACGTAGACGTTGGCGTAGTTGGCGATGTAGTTGGCGCTGTAGCGGTCCCCCTTGCCGTAGACGGCGATGAACATCATGATGGAGGAGGACTTCTTCTGCACCGAGACGCCCAGCTGGGTCACGGCCTCGGGCAGCTGCGGCGCCGCCAGGTTGACCCGGTTCTGCACCTGGACCTGCGCGATGTCCGGGTCCGTGTTCAGGCTGAAGTACACCGTGAGCTGCAGCTGCCCGTTCGAGGAGCTCGTCGAGGTCATGTAGAGCATGTTGTCGACGCCGTTGATCTGGGCCTCGATGGGCGCCGCCACCGATTCGGCAACGGTCTGCGAGTCGGCCCCCGGGTACGTGGCCGACACGGTGACCTGGACGGGGGTGATCGTCGGGTACTGCTCGACGGGCAGGAGAAACATCGAGACGCCCCCGGCGATGACGATGACGAGGGAGACGACGGTGGCGAAAATGGGATGCTCGATGAAGAACCGGGAGAACATGAAGGACACCCTCCGCCGATGGGATCAGCTCTTCTTCTCCGCCGCCTTTACGGGGGTTTTCTGCGGCTCGGCAGCCGGCTCGGGCCCCGCGGCGGGCTTCGCATACGGTTTGACCGTCACGGGCATGCCGGGACTCAGCAGGAGGCCCCCGTCGACGACGACCTGCTCGCCCGGCTTGAGGCCCTCGAAGACGAACCACTCCTCGCCGCTCCACTCCCCGACCGTGACGGGCCGGGCCTCCGCCTTGCCCTCGCGCACCACCCACACGATGTGGCCTTTCGAGCTTTGCTGGATGGCCCGCTGCGGGACGAGGATCGCGTTGGGACGTATCGCGCCCTTCAGCCGGGCCCTCACGTACTGATTGGGCAGGAGAACCCCCTTGGGGTTGTCCACACTCGCCCGGATGAGGAAGGTCCCCGTCTGCGGGTTGAAGGAGGAGTCTGCGAAGGTGATCCGTCCTGTGTGCGGGAAGACGGTCCCATCGACCAGGATGATCTCCACGACGAAGTTGTTGTTCCTGGGCATGCGGATCAGCCCTTTTTTCTCCTGGTCGCGGAACGTGGCCATCTGGTTTTCGGAGAGGCTGAAGTTGACCCACATGGGGGAGAGCACCGC
Organism: Syntrophaceae bacterium UBA5744; assembly: GCA_002419215.1. Classification (GTDB taxonomy): domain Bacteria; phylum Desulfobacterota; class Syntrophia; order Syntrophales; family UBA2192; genus UBA2192. The sequence goes on along the minus strand of DIFQ01000003.1, from coordinate 10,525 downwards.
CACCGTGGTGAGAAGGCTGTTTGTCTGGTTGACGTAGGTGCCGTCGGCCTGCTGGGCGAAGCTCGTGATTCCCGTGACAGGCGAGGTGATGACCGTGTAGGACAGATTCAGCTTTGCCGTATCGACCTGGGCCTTTGCCTGATCGACGGCCGCCGCATAGCTCTCGTACTGCCCCTTGGCGTCGTCGAGGTCCTTCTGGGACAGGGCATCCATCTCGGCGAGTGGCTTGACGCGATCCAGGTTCGCCCTGGCCGTTTCCATGGCCGCCTTCTGTCTCGCAAGCGCCGCATCGGCCTGGTCGAGCTGGGCCTTGAAAGGCTTCTGGTCCATGAGGAACAGCGTGTCGCCCTCCTTGACCATGGCCCCCTCGATGTAGATGCGCTTTTCGAGAAACCCGCTGACACGGGCCTGGATGTTCACGAGCCTCGAGCTCTGGGTCTGGGCGACGAACTCGCCCATGACCGGGACGTCTTTCGCCTCGACGGTGAGCACCGCGACCTCTGCGCTCTTGCGCTGCCCCTTCTCCTCGGGCCCCTTTGCGCATCCGGCCGCCACAAGCAGGCCGGCCGTGAGCAGCGCGATGGCCGACAGCGGACAGACCCGAACAGAAAATCGTCGCAGGAATTTCACCGGACTCCAGCCCCCCAGACTCGGCATGACCCGTCTCCTCCCGAGAAATGTTGCGCTTTTATACTCCCGGTCAAGCGGGATGTCCATCTTTTTTTCGCTATTTTATCAGGGATTCTGGCGGGTTGTACACTTTTCGAGTCGGCGGGAGGCGGGGTTCTACTGCACCCCGTATCGACCCGCCCTGCGCGCTTGCGCCACGATGGCCATGACGGCCGCCGAGGCAAGCCTCGTCCGAATCGAGTCGGCGCGGCTCGTGAGGACCACGGGGATCCGGGTTCCCAGAACGATTCCGGCCCCCTCGGCACCCGCAAGGTACGTGAGCTGCTTGAAGAGCATGTTGGCCGACTCCAGATCGGGCGCCAGCAGGATGTCCACTTCCCCGCTGACCTCGGACCGGATCTTCTTGATCCGGGCGGCCTCGGAGCTGATGGCGTTGTCGAAGGCCAGGGGCCCGTCCAGGATGCCGCCCGTGATCTGTCCCCGATCGGCCATCTTGCACAGGGCGGCCGCGTCGAGCGTGGAAGGGATGCTGGGATTGACCGTCTCGACGGCCGACAGGATGCCCACCTTCGGATTCTCGATCCCGAGGGCGTGCGCCAGGTCGATGGCGTTCTGGATGATGTCTTTCTTGTCGGCAAGCGTCGGAGCGATGTTTACGGCCGCATCGGTCATCATGAACATCTTGTGGTAGGTGGGAACGTCTATGACGAGGGCATGGCTGATCCGCCGCGAGGTTCTCATCCCCGAGGCCGACGGGACGATGGCGCCCATGATCTCGTCGGTGTGAAGGCTCCCCTTCATGAGAGACTCCACATCTCCCGCGCGTGCCAGCTCGACAGCCTGTGACGCGGAAGCGTGGCTGTGGGGGGTCGAGACGATCCGCCAGGATCCGAGATCGACCCGGGCCTCCTCGGCCGCCTTCCGGATTTTCGCCTCGGGTCCGACGAACACGGGATCGATGATGCTCCGCCGCGCCGCCTCGACGGCTCCCATCAGGGATTCCCGGTCGCACGGATGGACGACTCCGCAGGTCACGGGGGCGCAGGTGTCGCAGGTCTTGAAGAGGTCCATGAAAGAGTCGCGCCGGCGCAGTTCGATGTGGGGCGGCGCGATGTCGTCGTAGACGAGTCTCGTTGCCGGCGCCTCCACGAAGGTGACACCGGTGATGAGCACGTGGCCCGACTGGTTGACGCAGCGGGTGTCGAAGACCACGATGCGGCCCTCCGGCTTCTTCTCGAGGACCGTCACCGTGGCCGTCAGGATGTCCCCGACGGCGATGTCGCCGCTGAAGCCCAGTTCCCGGCGGAGGATCTTGGCGCCCGGCCCCGGCAGGCGCGTCCCGATCACGGCGGAGATAAGGGCCACGGCGCCGGCGGATTCGGTGCGCCTGCCGTAACCGGGCTTTCCCGGCGACTTGAGATGGTAGGCGTCCACGTCGCCCGAGAATACGGCCAGCAGGTCCACCTGGTTCTTCGTGAGCGTCACGGTCATCTCCGCCGTCTGGCCGATCCGGATCTCGTCGAAGGTCACGTTGGTCATCTCTTTTTTCAGCGGCATGTCTATTTCTCCTCGGTGCGCATTGCGTGTTTGCTTTTTTCCCGCCCGTTCCCGGGCTGCGGCTCGCACGATGCGGCGCCCGTAACGGGCAGCTGCATGGTCCCGAGGGCAAGCAGTACCCTCGAGCCGCGGCTGTAGGTGAAGTAGGAAAAGGCCCAGCGGATGAAAACGACGAGGCGGCTCTCGAAATTGACGAGCAGCATCAGGTGGATAAAGAGCCACATGAGCCAGGCGACAATGCCCCCGAAGTGAAAGGGGCCGATGTCGGCAACGGCGGCGTGCCTTCCGATGACGGCCATGGTGCCCTTGTCGAAGTAGGAAAACGGGGCTGGCGCCCCCTCCCCCCTCAGGCGATTCGAGATGACGCGGGCGGCGTATCGCCCTCCCTGCGTGGCAACGGGGGCAAGCCCCGGCAGCGGGTTCCCGCCCTTTCCGGGTATGTGGGCGAGATCGCCGATGACGAAGATCTCGGGGTGGCCCGGCACGGTGAGATCGGGGCCGACGGGGATACGGCCCATCCGGTCGAGTGTTACGCCGGTCTTTTCCGTTAGCCTGGCCCCCAGGGGGGACCCGCTCACGCCGGCCGCCCAGAGGACCGTGCGGGACGAAATGCGTTCCTCTCCCTCCGGGCCCAACAGGGTAAGCCCCGTCTCGTCGATGGCCGTCACCTTCATGCCGGTGCGGACCCTGACGCCCAGCTCTTCCAGGGATTTTTTCGCCTTGCCGGACAGCTCCGACGGAAAGGACGGCAGGATGCGATCCGCCGCATCGATGATCAGGATCTCCGAGTCCTCCGGTCGGAAGGATCGGAAGTTTTCTTTGAGCGTGTCCTTCGCGATCTCGGCGAGCATCCCCGTCAGTTCCACCCCCGTGGGGCCGCTACCCACAACGACGAAGGTGAGCCAGGCCTTGCGCTTTTCCGGGTCCGGCTCCCGCTCGGCCACCTCGAAGGCAAAGAAGATTTTCTGGCGGATCCAGCCGCTGTCCTCGATGCTCTTGAGACCAGGCGCCGCCTGCTCCCAGTCATCATGGCCGTAATAGTGGTTCTTCATCCCCGCGGCCACGATGAGCGTGTCGTATTCGAGAATCCCGTCGGCCAGGATGATGCGGCGGGCTGCCGGGTCGACGTCGACGACCTCCCCGAGCAGGACGGTGACGTTTTTCTGTTTTCGCAGGATGTGGCGAAGCGGCGCGGTGATCTCGCCGGGGCCGAGGATGCCCGTGGCCACCTGGTAGAGAAGCGGCTGGAAGAGATGGAAATTCCGCCTGTCCACGAGAGTGACGCGCACGGGGGCCTTGCTCAGGGCCCTTGCGGCATAAAGTCCCCCGAACCCCCCTCCAATGATGACGACGTGATGGGGACTGTTCTGCGGTGCCGGTTTTCCCATTCCCGATCGGCGCCCCTGTCTCGTTTATTTCTTCTGTACTTTCTTTTTTGTTGAAATCCCCGCGCGGGCCCCCGCCTTCTTTTCGGAGAGCAGGGTGGTGATCCGGTCGAGCATGTCGCGCTGCTCCCTGGTGATGCCTTCCATCGACATGCACGACTCCAGGAACTGCAGAATGCGCTCCCGGTCTTCTTTCCTGGAAAGCAGGGCGGGCAGCGCGTTCAGGGTGCGCCGGGGTTCCATGAGCACCATGACCCCGGCCTCGGAGCGAAGGCGCCGCCCCTCATCCGCTGAAATCTTCGAGAGGACCTTGTCCGCCCGGATGATCTCGTCGGTCAGGGCCAATCGGTCCAGGGGGATGGGCCCGGCATACTGGCCCACCAGCGCTCCGATCCGCGCGAGCGCCTCCGGGTAGCCTCCCTTCTCGATGGCGGCCAGTGCCTCCTTCACGAAGGGCAGTTCCCGGGAGTCCGGACGTTTCTCGACCGGTTGTCCGGGCTTGACGTCCCCCGCGGCCCCCAGTGCGATCAGGGAGCCGTAGATCTGGAAGAAGGCCGACTCGCTCGTGGCATCCCGCAGGTCCCGGTAGAGGTTCCACGAGGCCGCGATCCACTCGGAGCCCGTCTCCTCGATCTTGCGGAAGGGGTTTTCCTCCCCGACGGGCTTGCGCGCCGCCTTGACGGCCGGGGCCATGGCTGAAAGGGGCCACATCATCGGGTTCAGATCGCTGACGGCCCAGTGCTGTACCCGCAGGGGGTGAAACGTGCGGCCCAGCTGGGCCATCGTCTCGTTGACCATCCTCTTGACCATGGGCCTGCCGAAAAGGGCGTAGGATTTCTCGTTTATCGCCGAAACCTCAGCGACGACCTCGAAAGCCTTCTCGTCCCTGCGCTCCAGCCGGTTGAACTTGCGCATGTCCTCCATCTGCACTTCCCGGAAGGTGGAAAGGTATCGGTCCTTGCCCTCACCCGAGGTCACTTCGAGTTCCATGACGTACAGGCCCGGCCTGAGCCTCTCGATGTAATCGAGGGCCTCGATGATTTCCGTGTGCTCCTTCTGGGCCACCTTGCCCGAAACGAAGATGCCCAGGTGCCCCACGTCCTCCTGCAGAAGCCCCACGATCACCTGGCCCTTGGCCTTGATCTCGGCCGTGCTCGAGTAGACGTCGGCAACCCAGTTGATGGCCTGCTGGGGCGGCGTGATGTTGTCACCCTTCGAGGAGAAGATGACGATGGGCGATCGGATCGCCTTGAGGTCCAGGTAGGTGCCGGGGGCCGCCTTCACCTCTCCCCGGGCCAGCTTGTTTCCGATGAAGAGGTTGTCCACGATCCAGCGGATTTCCTCCTCGTTCATCAGGATAAAAGCGCCCCACCACTTCTCGAACTCCAGGAAGCGCTCGCGCTCGGTGTCGATGTGCTTCCAGACGTTGTAATACTTGTTCCAGTTGGTGTTCCCCGGGTTGAGGTTCTCGAAGTTCTGGACCAGGTAAGCCCCGTCGAACTTGCCGTTGCCGAGATCGCTGGCCAGCAGCGACATCCAGGATCCCCCCAGGAGCCCCCCGCTGTAGCGCATCGGGTTTTCATCTTCCCCCCCGCTCCAGCTGCCGCTCCAGTACGACATGGGCGTCCCGTTGATCACGATGGGGCCCGCCTTGTCCGGGTCGGCGGCCGCGATCATCATGGAGGCCCAGCCTCCCTGGCAATTCCCATAGATCGTCGGTTTGGGGCTCTTCGGGTGCCTCTTCACGACAGTCTCCAGGAACTGCACCTCGGCGGCGGTGATGTCGAGGATCGTCTGCCCGGGCTCCGGCTCCGTGAAGAAGATCAGGCAATAGACAGGGTGCCCGAACCGAAGGGCAACGCCGACCTCCGACTGGTGCTTGAATCCCCCGATGCCCGGCCCCTGACCGGCACGGGGATCGACGATGATGAAGGGCCGCTTCGTCTCATCCAGTTTCACGCCGTCGGGCGGGATGATCCGGGCCAGGGCGTAGTTGACGGGGCGCTCGAACGTCCTGCCGTCGGAGACGATCTCCCACTTGAAGGCCAGTAGCGGCGGGTTGCCCTCCTTGACCTGCTCGAGGTAGATGTTGCCCCGCTCGCGCAGGATGTCCCAGAACAGCACCGAGCGCTGTGCTGCGTCGGTCACATAGGAGGACCAGGCCTGCCAGGGATTCTCGGATGGTACCCCCGTGGATAGTTTCGGATCGACGGCGGCTTGCTGCAAGTGCCCCAGGAAGTTCTTCTGGGCTTCGAGCACGCGAGCCGTGTAGAGGCGGCCGATCTTTCCCATGACATCGAAAAGGTTCGGTGCCTGATTCTGCTGGTTTTCCATGGCTGACTCCCTGAATCGATGAAAGGTTAGGATGGGAAGGAATCGTCAATCGCCAACAAATGCGCGCAATTATATTGCTATTTAATTCAGGGGTAAAGGCAAATCTGCCATGAAATCGACAACCCCGGGCACTGCTTCAAAGACTCCGCGGTGTGCCCGGGGTTTCGATTCAGAGGGTTCCCACGCAGGGACGTGAAAAACGTTCTCTATACTGTACGGGTCAAGCTACTTTGCCGTGCTGCCCTGTTTTCCGGCCTGGTAGCCGCTCTGGTAGGATTTGTCCTTGCTCTTGATGTGCTGGTCGTAGACATACCCTCCGGCTCCTCCGACGGCCGCGCCGATAGCCGCCCCGGCCCCTGCACTGCCGTAAAATGACCCTATGGCGGCGCCCGCGGCGGCTCCTGCCGCTGCGCCCGTCCCGGTGCGCTGTTGCGTGTCCGAAAGGCCGGCACATCCGGCCACAAGGAATATCGATATCGTGAGCAGGGCTGTGATTTTCATGATTTTCATCTCTTGAGCTCCTTTCTTTTCGTGATCACTTGCAGGGGTATGTCCCGGCCAGGAACCGGAACAATGTGTCCACCGCCGAATCCTTCATGAACGACGGGTTGGCCTTGCTCCAGACCACGAAATCGGCGATCACCTTCCTGCGTTCCGGGTACGGTTCGTTGAAGCAGACAATCTTTACATCGGGATCCGCCGTGGCGACGCTTCGGTAGTAGGCGTAAGCGCCTACGGTGAAACCGTGACAGAAGTTCTGCGCGGCCGCGTAGTCCTCGGCCGACGGATCACGACTGCACAGCGCCACGAGATCCCCCGCGTTGCGAACCTTGTAATCGTCCGCCACGTCGGCAAGAACGGGCGCCGCAAAAAGAACAATCAGAAAAACAACGGCAACGGTCTTCATGGTTCACCTCCTGTGCGGAAATTGTAGTGCCCTATCCCTCTCATTTCAAGTCCTTCAGCAGCCGCTGATACTCCGCCGATTCCGTAAGGAGCCGCTGCGCCACGCTGCGCAGGTTGTCCACCTCTTCGGGGGTGAGCCGGAACGAGGTGGGGAGCCTCTTGAAGTAGCTCCGTTTACGTTCATCCGTCACTTCATCGAACTTGACCTCGATGATGTAATGGCTGAAATCCCCGCAGGCTCCCGGATCCGTCGACATCTCCCCGCCCCTGCAGCGTTCCCGGCGGACCTCGTCGGCCCAGGACTTGAGCTGTTCCTTCAGCAGCGAGATCGTCTCGACATTGTACCGTTCGATGGCAATCGTCGAGTAGGAAGACAGCATCGCCGCGACGCTGGGGATGAAATCCTGCGTGTCCCAGGTCGTGTCCGCTTCCGTCTCGGCATTGACGATCAGAAAGACCAGTTTGTGCATGCCCTCGAGCTTCGTGCCCCGGATCGTGTTCCACAGGCTTCCCCGCATGATGAGCTTGTCCAGGACCGCCCGCAGGCCGAGATTGTCGGCCACGCCCCCGTCGACCAGGTGGATATAGGGCTTCTTCCTCGAATCGAGGAAGGGGCGGACATTCCGTGCGATGAAGCTCGCCCGGTCCGAGTGGTCATGGCCTTTCATTCGTTTGCGCAACTCCCCGAGCGCGTCGTAACCGCAAGTGCCGGCGTAATTGCGCATGGTAATGGCGGAGAACACGCCGGGGACGGCCGAGGAGGCCGCACAGGCACTTCCCACGGGAAATGTCGCGAGGTCCGAGCAGATCACGTCGAAGAAATCCTGAGTGAACTGCATCCGTACCCCGTAGGTCATGTCCGTCGCGTTGATGATGATGAGCGGTCTGCTCACGGACGAGAGGTCTGCAAAGGTCTTCTTCTCGAAGACGTTCTCGTCGTAGTATTCGGCCGCCAGGTCACTGCGGTCGAAATAGCCCGACGCGAGCCGCACCCAGTTGACGGGGTTGTAGAACGTGGCCTTGAACAGGTCGCCCTGGATGTCTTTTTTCAGGAACTTCCCCTCGAAATCCCGAAAGATCCGATCCCCGAACAGGCCGTAATAGGCGGCGGGAAAGCTCCCCCCCGACACTCCGGAGATCATGCCCACTTCGTCCAGTAGCCTCTTCGTCTTCCCGTCGACGATGACCTCCGTCCGGGCCAGCTCCTCGAGCACGCCGTAGGATAGTGCCGCAGCCCGCGTGCCTCCGCCGGAGAAGCAGAGCATCATGCTCAGATGATTGGTCTGTTCCGGCCTGTGATGAATCGATCGATACCCGTAACCGGGGTTATATTCCTTCAGGGGTTCGTTGACGTGATAGTGGGCGCAGCCTGCCGCGGACAGCGACATGGCAACAGCCAGCACGATACGAAAAATCCGCTTCAAGATCCCTCCCTGCTCATTTCCCCCGGCGTGTCTGGATCCCGCTCTACTTCATTGCTTGGACAATCCCGACGAGCCGGAATCCGTCAGCATCCATCTTTCCCCATTCGCTCCCCGCTGGATGACTGACGGCTGATCTCGAACTGACCTGTAACATGGTTGCAATGATTTTTTATTTTATCGCTTTTCAAAGGCTTGTAAAGTAAAGAAAAAAAAGGTCCCGCGCCAGGCGCGGGACCTTCTGTCTGTCTTCAGGTTTATCAGCCGCGCTGTTTACTTCACGACAAAGTCGCCCCTTCGGTTCTTGGACCAGCAGGCCTCGTTGGCGTCCTTGCAGATGGGCTTCTCTTCACCGTAGCTGACCGTGCTCACGCGATCCTTGCCGATTCCCAGATCCGTCAGGTACTTCGCCGCTGCATCCGCACGGCGCTGGCCCAGGGCCATGTTGTACTCGTTGGTCCCGCGCTCGTCGCAGTTGCCCTCGACGACCACCTTGGCGCCGGCGTTCTTCTGGAGCCACTCGGCATTGCGCTTGATCGCCTCACGTCCCTCGGCCTTGATGAGGTACTTGTCGAAATCAAAGTAGACCGCCTCGAGCTTCTCCGGTGCCGCAACGGGCGCTGCCGCCGGAGGGACCACCACGGGGGCTGCCGCTGCAGGCGGCGGAGGGGGGGGAGGTCCGAGGAAGATCTTCTCCACGAAGGCCGCCATGCCCGCTGCCGTCTCGACGTCCTTCGCATTCACCAGGGCCCCGCACTCGCCCGCCTTCACAACCTTGTCGAGCAGCGCCTTGCCTTCACCCTGCGGCCAGTCCGTGGTGATTTTGTCCGGGCCGACCTGGACCACGTAGATGCAGATGTTGTCCTTCATCGCCGCCTTCATCGCCTGCGCCGAAGCCACCGCCTGCGGCATCTCGAGCCCGTCACTGAAAATGATGAGGGCCGACTTGCCCGCCAGGGGCTTCAGATCCATCGTGGCCGCGTCGATGGCCAGATTCAGCGGGCTCTCCACACCGCCCGTGTTCACCGCGTAAATCGACTTCTCGAGATCCGCCTTCGCCCACGGGGACATCCCGTACCAGAGCTTCGTGTCAAAGGGACGGCTGAACATCCGCCTGCCGGCAAAATCCCGCAGACCCGCCGTGAGCTTCATGTTCGGAATCGTGTCGTTGAAGAGCCGCACCAGGTGCTGCTCGTACTCGAGCACCGTGGTCTGCATCGGGCTCGTGTAGGCAAAGTGATTCCACTTGTAGGCCTCATCCATCGACGCCGAGGTGTCCATGATCACCTCGANNTGTTCGTCTTCTGAACCAGCGCCCCCGATTTCACCTTCGGATTCAAATCCTGCGCCGGTACCGGCTTGATCACCGATGCACAACCGCCCAACCCCAACAGGACGACGGCTGCAATTGCCAACACAAACCACTTTCTTCTCATCGCGTTACCTCCTTTTTTTCCCGTTCATTAAATCCGATACGGCTTTTTTCCTTCATTGTAACGACACAGAATTTATTATACAGAAAAAAATCTTTTGCGACAAGGTGAAGTTCGTCGACCCTCAGACGGAGCGACATGCAAGAGGGATCGTGTCGTCACGCCTCCGTTCAGGTCGCTGTCCTTGTCGTGCTTCGTCCCTTTCGCGGTCATCTCCAGGACCAACCCGTGGTCGCTGAGGGTAGTCGAGGGAGCCGTGAGGCCGGAGCCGACGGCAGGGAAGGAAGAAATGCTTCGAGCCGTATGCCATCAGGAGGGCCTGGTCCGAGATGTCGCCCAAGCCATGGTCCGTGCAGCGCCCCGGATCGGACGACACGAGGGGGGCGTCAAAGCGCAGGAGAATATTTCGCAGCCTCCCAGCTTGAGGACATCCGCTCTGAGGATGAGGCGTTTCTCCAGTTGCTCCCGTTGAGCCGAAAAAACTCTTTCCGGACGTTGAAAATGACGGGCTTCGTCGGATCGACTTCGCCGATGTTTTCCGCTTCCTGTCCGCGTTCGCCCGCTGCCGCCCATGAAGCGCACACCGGCATGACGAGGGCAATGGCCATGCAGATCAGGATTCCCATGCTGCCCGTGGCCTATCCTTCGGATCACCGGGTTTACCGCTCGCCCTGCAGGTGATGTGCAGCCCTACTTCACGGAATATCCTTTCCCCTCGAGACAGGCGCCGCGTGCCCGGAGGTAATCCTGCTGCTTCGAGCTCTTCTGGGCCGATGCCTGCTGCTGTGCCTGGGCCTGCTGCTGCTGCGATTGCCTACGGCTCTGCCCCCGGGCGGCCACGGCGCCTGCAGCCGCGCCC
>DIFQ01000139.1 GCA_002419215.1 Syntrophaceae bacterium UBA5744 | reverse complement strand
CCGTGGCCACGTGGGCCGCCAGGGCGGCCCCCGCCTGGAAGGCCGACACCCGACCGAGGGTCCGGGGCATCACGCGGAAAACGCCGATCTGGGGGGTGTTGAAAAAAGCGAAATTGAACCGGTAGAACTTCTTGAGGCCGAACATGTCCACGGGGATCGCCAGCGGCAGGAGATTGAGATCGGTCAGGCAGACGATGTCGGCTTTCCACTGCCTGCGCTGTCCGTTATCGGAGACCGTCACGTGGAAATCCCCCAGGTGTCCCTTGATGCTTTCGATCACGGCCTCCGGCACATGGGTGATGCCCTTCCCGATGGTGTCCGTGACCGGCCGCATGGCGATGCCCTCCGGCAGATCCGATCCGCCCTTGAGGCGGCATCGATGGACGAGGCGGACCTTGAAGCCCTGCAAATCCAGGATGTGCGCGCAACTCAGGCCCACCTCGGAGCCGCCGAGGACAAGGATGCGGTTTCCCATCTTCGTCGTGCTTCCGCGCAGCGGGCCCAGCAGGCGCACCCGGAGATAGGCTTCCCGCAGGAAATCCCGGGCACTGGCCACCGTCTGGTCCTCGGAGAGCCCCGAGCCGCCCAGGTGATCGCGGATGTTGATCATCTCGAAACGGCAGCGGTCGAGACCGAGGCGGTTGAACAGGTGGACGCGCGCGCGGTTTCGCTGATCGTTGCAGGCGATGCACTGGAATTCCAGGGGGCAGCACACGCAGGAGGCGAGGATGACCCGGCTCAGCCGCCGGCTGCGGAATACCGCGGCGATCCGATCCGCCCCGCGCGGATGGCACGCCGAGACGATCAGTTCGCTGTGCACGGCCTCCGGCATGCGGGACGCCATTTCGCGGATGCGCTCGAGGGCTCCCGGCGAGGCCAGGGTCCCGTTGCATGTGCACACGAAGACCCCGAGGCGCGGCTCCCTGTCGTCGGGAAGTTCCCTCGGTTCGGCAGGCACACCGGGCTGCCGCAGGGACAGGCAGTCCGCCATGGCCTGACCGGCCGAGGCCGATCCGGCCATCAACACGTTGACGATGTCCGTGGCGCTCTTGAATTCCCCCACCCGGTAAATGCCTTGCTGACCCAGCATATCCCGCCGGGCGAACTCGCTCTCGCTTGCCACGATCACGGCGGGACTGACGAAGTTCAACCGGCGGGGGGCGCGGGCATGGTCGATGGCGCCGATGTCTTTGCAGACCGACTCGCAGACCCGGCACTCGCAGCACAGGGAGCACTGGAGGCAGCGTCGCGCCTCGGCGACGGCCTGCTCGGCCGAAAAGCCCGTCTCCACTTCGCCGAAGTCCCTGCGCCGCCGGGCAGCCTCGCGCCTGGGCATCTGCGCTCGCCTGACCTTCGGCTGATTTTTTGACACATCCGGGTATTCCCCGACGCTGTGCGTCTCCGCGCTTCCGTCGGGAGAAATCCTGGCCCCCTTGAGATATGCCGCAACACGGGCGGCGGCCTGCCTGCCCTGCGTCATGGATCCCACCACGGTGTCGGGGCCCGTCACCACATCGCCCGCGGCAAAGACGTTGGGATGGGCCGCGGTGAATTTTTTGTCCACGCTGATCCGTCCGGCGGAATCCGTTTTTACGTGATCCTGCAGCCCGGTCAGATGGGGCTGCTGCCCGATTGCCACGATGACCCGTTCCGCCGGGACGGCGAATTCGGAGCCCGCAATCGGCTCCGGTCTGCGGCGCCCGCTCCGGTCGGGTTTTCCCATTTTCATCCGAATGAGCGTGAGACCCGCCGCCTTCCCGTCCTTGACGGCGATGCGCGACGGCGCGCAGCGAAATTCGATCCGTACACCCTCCTCTTCGGCCTCGCGGATCTCCGGGAGGCTGGCGGGCATGTCGCCGCGTTCGCGACGGTAGTAGATCGTCACGGATTCGGCCCCGAGGCGGACGGCGGCCCGGGCCGCATCGAAGGCGGAGTTGCCGCCGCCGATGACGGCTACATGCCCCGGAAGGGCGGACATCTTCCCATTGTGAAGCGACCGGAGCATCTCCACGGCGCCGAGCACCCCTTCGGCGCCATCGCCGGGAATGCCGAGGCGAAGATCCTGGTGAGCTCCGGTACAGACCAGGATTGCCCGGAACCCTTCGTCGAACAGGTCTTTAAGCGCACGGACCGCGGTGCCCGCGCGGATCTCGACGCCGGATTCGACAATGGCGCCGATCTCGGCATCGAGGACGGCCCGGGGCAGGCGGAAGGCGTTGATGCCGAGCCTGAGCATCCCCCCGGCCTCGTGGTGGGCCTCGAAGATCGTGACGGGAAACCCCGCCCGGTTGAGGTAGTGGGCGGCCGTGAGCCCTGCGGGGCCGGCGCCGATGACGGCAATTCGTTCGGATCGTTTGTCCTTCCCGGTTTCGTCGAAGCGGGGCTGTTTCTCCGAAAGTTCCCGGTCCGCCAGGAAGCGCTTCACCGAGCAGATGGCCACGGCCTCGTCGAGCTCCGCGCGGCGGCAGGACTGCTCGCAGGGATGGTGGCAGACCCGCCCGCAGATGCCCGGCAGGGGATTGTCCCGGCGGATGACGGCGAGGGCCTCGTCGAAGCGGGAGGCTGCCGTCAGGGCCATGTAGGCCTGCACGTTCACTCCCAGCGGGCAGGCCGTCCGGCAGGGACCGGGCTTGCGCTTGTCCAGATCCAGGGCTCGCGAGGGGCAATAGGCCGGTGTTCTGCGCAGGGGTGGGTTGGCCGTGTTCTGAATCGGACAGACCTCCATGCAGCGGCCGCAGCCGGTGCAGAGGTCGTAATCCACGAAGAGGGGATCCTGGACGGCAACGACGCGATACCCCTCGGGACCCTGCTCGATAGACTCGATCCGGGTGTGGGTCAGGGTCGTCACCCTCGGGTGGCGGGTGACCCGCAGATACAGGGGCCTGAACTGGAACTCGAGATCTTCGGGCCACTCCACGAAACTGGCGCGGCCGACGGGGAGTTCGAGAAAATGGGGGGCCTTTGTCACCCAGACGAGAAAATGTCCGGACTGGGCCAGGTCCTGCGCCACTTTCAGGGCCCCGTAACCCGAACCGACGAGCAGGATGGCCTTCTTCACGGTCCCGGCTGAAGATGGACGTTTCATGCGGATTCTCCGGCAAGCCCCTGTTTTGCGCGACCCTTCAGGATCGCCTCGCCGTACTCGCGGCCCCTGTCGAAGGCCCGGATGTTGTTTTCCTTCGTTGCCGGAGGGACGGAATCCGCGACGGCGTCGCGCAGCGCCCCGGCGCTCACCACGTTCTGCACGGCGGCAAGGAAACCGAGCATGACGATGTTGGCCATCATCGTGCTGCCCAGCTCCTCGGCAAAGCGCGTCGCCGGGATGTTGAATGTGGTCAGGCCTGCAGCCGACTTCCGGGACTTGACGAGATCGGTATCCCAGATGAGTGTTCCGCGTCGGCGCAGGGTCTTGACGTATTTCGTATAGCCCTCCTGGCTCATGCAGATCAGCACCTCGGGCTCCCCGATGCAGGGAAAGAGGATCTCCCGGTCTGAGATGATGACCTGGCTGGAACAGGAACCGCCCCGCGCCTCCGGGCCATAGGTCTGCATCATGGTGGCATGCCTTCGGTCGTAGAGGGTTGCGGCCTTGCCCAGGATGTCGCCGGCCATGACGATGCCCTGGCCGCCGAAGCCCGTGATGAAAACCTGTCTTTCGGGGCTTGCCGTCACGGCTTCCTCCGGCCTTGCGGTCGCTCCGGCTCGGGCGACGGCATGGCGTGACGCAGGTTGACCGCCTCGTAGTTGTCCGTGAACGTGGGCCGCTCGATGTCCACGAACCGGCCCACGACGATCTGGTTGTCGTAGTCCAGCAGCGCATCCCTGGGGTCGATGCCGTTCCGGATCACGGAGCGGTCGTGATAGAACTTCAGCGTGTCGAGCGCGCTGCCCATCTTGTTCCGGCGGCCGAAGGAAGAGGGGCATGGCGTCAGGACTTCCAGGAAGCTGAACCCCCGCTTCTGCATCGCTTCCGTAATGGCGTTCGTCAGCAGCCGGATGTGCAGGGCGGTCCAGCGTGCGACGTAGACGGCCCCGCAGGCGGCCGCGAGGTGGCAGAAGTTGAAGGGCTCCTCCGGCGAGCCGGCGACACTGGTGGGGGTCCTGGCCCCGAAGGGCGTGCTCGGGGCCTGCTGCCCTCCCGTCATGCCGTAATTCAGATTGTTCACACAGATGACGGTCAGGTCGATGTTGCGCCGGGCCGCGTGGATAAAATGGTTTCCACCGATGGCCAGGAGGTCTCCGTCGCCGGAAACGACGAGCACCTTCGTCTCCGGCCGGGCGAGCTTCAGCCCCGTCGCGAAAGGAATGGCCCTGCCGTGCGTGGTGTGGAAGGAATCGAGCCGGATGTAGCCGGCCATGCGCCCCGTGCAGCCGATGCCCGACACCATCGCCAGCCGGTCGAGATCGCAGCCGGACTTCTGGATGGCGCCCATGACGGCGCCGAAGACCGTGCCAATCCCGCAGCCCGGGCACCAGATATGGGGAATCCGCTCCACCCGCAGCAGGGAGTCTTTGGGGTGGACTGGCGGTTCCTTGGAGGGCTTCCGAATCTTCATGGGCGTCCCTTCAACGCTTTCCGAACGGCATCGAGGACTTTTGCCGGGGGAATCAGGGCGCCCCCGTGGTGCGCCACCATTCTCACGGGGCAGGCACCGCCCGCGCAGCGCTCCATCTCGAGCACCATCTGGCCGGCGTTGATTTCCGGCATGACAAGGGCGCGGACGCGGGAAGCCACGGACCGGATCAGCTCTTCGGGGAACGGCCAGACCGTCTCGAGCTTGATGAGTCCCGCCCGGATCCCCTTTGCCCGCGCCTCCTGGACGGCATGCCGGGCGGAGCGCGCACTGATCCCGTAGGCCACGACGACCACTTCGGCGTCGTCCAGGAACACGTTTTCCGTCCGGATGATCGAATCCCGGTTGGCGCGGATCTTTCGGATGAGGCGCTCCATCATCTGCTCCTGGGTTGCGGCGTTCATCCCCGGGTATCCGCGCTCGTCGTGCGTCAGGCCCGTGACGTGGATCCGGTATCCCTCCCCGCAGCCGGCCATGGGGGCCACCCCGTCGGCATCGGGCTGGTAGGGCCGATACTCCCCGGGCGGCGCCGTCGGCTTGCGCCGCTTCACCACCTCGATCTCCCCGGCCGGAGGGATCACGACCCGCTCGTTCATGTGCCCCACGACCTCATCGGCCAGGATGATCACGGGCAGCCGGTACTGCTCGCTGAGGTTGAAGGCCCGGATCGTGAAATCGAACATCTCCTGCGGGCTCGACGGCGACAGGGCGATGATCTCGTAGTGACCGTGCGATCCCCAGCGGGCCTGCATCATGTCCCCCTGAGCCACGAGCGTGGGCAGGCCCGTGCTGGGACCGGCCCGCTGGACGTTGCAGACCACGCAGGGGGTCTCCGTGCAGATGCCCAGGCCGATGTTTTCCATCATGAGGGAGAAGCCCGGACCGGAGGTGCTCGTCATGGCCTTCACACCCCCCCAGCTCGCCCCGAGGATGGCCGCCATGGAGGCCAGCTCATCCTCCATCTGGATGTAGATGCCGCCCAGCTCCGGGAGCCTGCGGGACATGCGCTCGGCGACTTCCGTGGCGGGCGTGATGGGATAGCCGGCAAAGAAACGGCACCCCGCCGCCAGGGCCCCTTCGCAGCAGGCATGATCCCCGTTCATGAACCAGGTTCCCGTCAGGACCGATTTATCGGACAACTCTTCGCTCCTCAACCGGACATTCAGGTTTTCGTGTCGGGCTCGACGACGTAGATGGCAAACTCCGGGCACAGGGCCTCGCAGAAGTGGCAGGCGGCGCACTTCGGTGCATTCACGACCTCGGGGGGGTGATAGCCCTTCTTGTTGAAACCGGAGGACAGGCGCAACACCCCCCGGGGACAGT
Organism: Syntrophaceae bacterium UBA5744; assembly: GCA_002419215.1. Classification (GTDB taxonomy): domain Bacteria; phylum Desulfobacterota; class Syntrophia; order Syntrophales; family UBA2192; genus UBA2192. The sequence goes on along the minus strand of DIFQ01000139.1, from coordinate 64,923 downwards.
AGGCGATGCAGAAGCCGCACCCCTTGCACCGGTCCACGATCACAACGATCTCGCCCCGGCTCTTCCCCGCAGCCGCTTCATCCAGGGGTTTTCTCCAGTATTTCATGCCGTCTAACCTCAAAATGCAGAGTTGGAGTATAGATAGAAAGCAGGCGATTGTGTCAAGGGAAAAGGATGATCCCGCCAGGGTTGAGGATGCAATAAACGCGGGTTATGATTACAAAAAAGTAACTTCGGGATCGCTCGGAACCCTGCAAAATCGCCCGGGGATTTCGGGAACACGCACCGTCGCGCCCCCAGGCGCGGTCTCGCGTCCTGCCCGTTGAGCCGCCAATCGCCATGAACAGGGGCTGTCACGATGTGAAACGCAGCAGGTGAGGCAGGCAGGGGGGCAATACGTGAGAGGAGAAGATGATGGGGAATGGCCTGTTTTCAACGATTAGCCGAAAGTCCGGGTGCCGGCAGCGAGCATGCCCCCCCTCGACAAGCTCAGGACACGTTCGCCTGTCGAAGGGACCCCGCACTGACGCACCAGGACAATCAAGGGGTCGTGGCCCTGAAAGCCACGACCCCTTTCTCATTTTTGGGCTCAGCGTAAGTAAAATGGAGCTGTTGCTCCTGCCGATCCCGCTATAACTGCCTCTTTTGTGCAGCCAGGCTCATTATTGCGGCAACTAAACATCGCAACCCTGTCATTCCGGACTCGATCCGGCATCCGGTCACTTGTAGATTCCCGCCTTCGCGGGAATGGCGCGATTGCGATATTTTGTTGCCTGCCTGATAAGTCTTCTGCGGACGCGATGTTGCAGCGGTCGAAAACGCCCTCGCCCTGCAGCCTGATACGGCCATGACGACCCTTTCGGAAATCCTGGCCGTGGCCACATTTCTCACGGCCGCCCACCGAACTTCATGGGAGCGCTCCACGGCAAAACGACGAAGCAGTTCACAGCCTTTTTCGAGGGAACACCCGGGAGGAGCTGCAGCTTTTCGGACTGTCCATCATTACGGGGCACTCCCGAAAATATCCTCGAGCTTCTTGAAGTGGTCCTCAACCATATCCAGATACGTCTTCTGGATTGACTTGTATTTATCCGCCCACTCCCTGACCATTTTTTGCGATCCTTCCTGTAGGACACCGCTTTTCTGGATCATCTCCAGCATCGTCTCCCCCTGCTCCTGCATGGCCACCATTGACTTCATGTACGCTTCCCATTGAACTTTCCAGAACCGCAAGATCTCTCTGGATGCGTCTTTCATAATGAACGATCTCCTTATGGAATTATTCAGGTTGATCAAGGATGCCGACATTTCGCTTCCGGAGAATCACACCTCCAGGACGCAATTCTCACTCCCGTATTGATTCGGCCGACGGTTCTGACAGGCAGGGTCATCCACCCAGATCCCATCGACGATGAATCGGTATTCATAGATGCCGTGTGCAAGATATTTGACGGCTTTCCAGCCCGTTGAATATTTCTTGAATGGATTCTTGCGTGGATCCCAGTCGTTAAACGTGCCGGCGATGAAGACTTCCGCCGCGTCAGGCGAGTGGTAGGTAAACGAGACCCTTTGACTCGATTTGTTTTCGACCCTTTTCATGCGCTTCCTCCTGTCGCAGGGAAACCGGGGCGATCGGATCGTTCGCGGGTCGATCCTGCCCGGGCCCCTTTGGGCTCGAGACCTGGAACGGTCTGCCGCAATCAAACGTTACTCCCTGTCGCGGACAATGAGCACATCGCAGGCGGCATGACGGATGACCCTGTCTGCCGTGCCGCCCAGGAGATGCTCCTTGATGCCCGTCTTCCCGCGCGGGGCCATGACGATGAGGTCGATGCCCCTGTCTGCCGCATCCTTCACGATCTGCTCGTAGGGTACGCCGCTCTGCACGTCAACCTCGATCGGCATGCCCTCGGCTTCCGGGAACTTGCCGACGAAGCTCCCGATTTCGTCCCGGGATGCCTTTTCGATATCCGCCTGAATCCGCCTGATCTGCGGCTCGTCAAACCAGTAATCCCCCACAGCCAACGGCAACAACCTCACGACGTGGAGGACATGGATCTTCGCCGCACAGGATTTCGAGATCTCGAGCGCCTTGCGGAATGCCCTTTCGGAAAACACGGAAAAATCGGTCGGCACCAGGATGGTTTTCGGCTGGAACATGGCACACCTCCTATTTTTCACGACGCGAGGAGCCGCCCTGTTTCCAGGGGCGGAGACCCTCTGGCGGGGCCGCCCCGGTCCATTCCGCTGCCAGCCCATGCAGATCCATGCTTTGTTCGATCCTCTCGAATGGAGCGAATCGCTTCAGCGCTTCCTGCGCCCTGTCGATGCAGGGACAATCATCGAGCCACTGCGGGGCCCGACAACACGAGATTCCGTGCGGAGACATTCCGGCAACTTGCAATCGCGGCACCGCAGAAGCCCGTTCTTGTATACGTAATCGAAGTAGTCCCCCTTCATCAGGTCCGTGAAATCCTCCCTTCTCGCCTGCGACTTGCGCCGTTTGCAGCCCCAGAGAGTGATCCTTAAATTCCCCGGCTGGTAGGGACACTGGATCATTCTTCGACGGTTCCTGCGAAGCCATTCCTCGACCCGAGACGCTGTCATCCTCATGATCCAGCCTCCTTTTCACAGGGGAATCATCCATGAGAAAACACCCGTTGACCTCGAGACCTTTGACAGCAAGACATTTCTTGTTCCGCAATCAATAAAAAACGGATCATGAAGCTGCCGGAAATCAAACAATCAGATTGACTGGCAGGCATGTATGAAGCAGGAGCCGGTTACGGGATGAACGGTCATTTGGACGGTGTGCGAATCTTCTCCTTCCAGAATACAGGAAAGTCGTGTGGTTCTTTATTCCTTCCGCAGGAGGATATAGATCGTCCCCCTGCCGTCTTCGATTCGAATCGCACGGGTTTGGACAGGGCAAGGGAGATTGATTTCCTGACTGACGAGATCGCTCTGTGCCACACCCCTGATCTGAAGGCAGGTTCCCGTAATGGAAATCTCGATGTCTTCGGGATTGGCATCGGGAAACGACAGGGCAACGACGATGGCCCTGAACCCGATCCACGTGGTGACCCGTGTGTTCTTTCTTTCGCTTTGGGTGATGTGGCTCCAGGGGAAACGATCGAACCTGGTTTCCCGGCGTCCCGCTTCCCCGGGCTGCTCCCTGCTTTGCCACGAGGCCTCGTGGATGGAACGTGTCATCGGGTCTTCCCCCCTCTTTTCTAACGGGCGAACCCCTTCCCGAAGTGATATTCGAGATAACGCTCGAGGGTCTCCAGAATCGTGATCTCGTCTTTCAAGGTCCTGGAAGAAACCCCGTTTTCGCCAAAAAAGCGCTGCATGGACGTCTCGAAGGACGATTGCGTGACGCGAGCGCCTGGTTGCCTGGCCTCCTTCCTTTTCAGGACGATCGAGATCAGCCCGTTTTCGTTTAGCACTTCAGCCCCGTCTGCATGGACCTCATAGGGCAGATCCAGTGCATGGCTGAACGTCGATGGGGCTTCCTTCGTCAGGTGGATTCCTCCTTTTTCAGGGTTTAGGCCCGGGCGGAGAGTTCCGTGGAAGATCAGGCGTGTGCCGCTCACGCGGATCTGAAGATCTTCCGGATCCGCGCCGCGCAGGTCTGCTGAAATGAAAAGGCTTTCCGATCCGGCCCACAGGAAAATTTCCGGGGTTTCCGCTCCCTCGGATCCGTTGGGTTTTTTAAGGCGCACCGATTTGGTTCGGATACGGCTTGCACCCTCTTTGGGCGGAACGGGAGCTTTGATTGAATGGGCTTGACGAGACACGGGGGAAAAACTCCTTTCAGAGTTCAAGGGTTGGTTTCCTGCCGGATCTCTGTTGATTTGGGGAACGGAAGCGATGGCGGTTAGATGACGTCCGGGCGGCTCCTGATCACCCACCTCTTCTCTCGCAATTGTAAAATAAACAATGTTTACCTGATTAACAATAATGAAAGAATAGCGGATGAATAGTGTGAAAAAACACTACTCGGTCATGGATGAAAGACAGGTCCTGAGATTGGCTTTCTTGTTGGTCAAGCCCAGTTTTCTTCTCAGATGGGCACGGTGGGTATCGATGGCGAACTTGGACAGATCCATGAACCGGGCGATCTCTTTTGTTGTCTTGCCTTCCTTGATGAGATTGGCAATCTGGATTTCTTTCCGCGTGAGATGCAAAAATTGCAGGGACAGCTTCTGCGCAAAGGGTGAGATGATGCCCTGAAGATTGGACTCCAGGATGTGGACATGGGTGAGTTCCTTTTGGCCGGAGAGGCATTTTTTCAGTTCCCCCAGGTGCGGGATGACAAGCTCCCTCACGCTTGCCAGAATCCTCTTTTCAAGATCGATCTTGTCCTCCTCCCTTTGTTTCAGCAGCACCCGCAAAGCCGCATTCATCTCTTCCAGGGCATGGGTTTTGGACTTCAAGTCATCGGCCATCGTCCTGAGGGTTTCCTCGGCCCGCTTTCGTTCCGTGATGTCCAGGAGGGACAGCACCGTCTTTTTTGTCCCCGGCATCATGGCGACCGTCGCGTAGACGTCCCGGATCCGCCCTTTTCTGTCAAGGTATCGAAACTCGTAGTTTCGTGGTGCCGCTTCCGGATCGATCCTTCGCAGGCGATGGTACCCCAGCATCCTGTCCACATCCTCTTTCAGGATTAACTCTGTCCAGCTTTTCTTGCCCTCCACTTCGCCCGGATCGTATCCCGTTTGCGTCGCGAATTCCCTGTTCACCGTGGATATCGTCGTGTCCTCTTCGATGATCATGGTAGCCGCAGGAGTCGTTTCAAAGATGGTGCGGTACATGTTTTCCGACTTCTTCAGCTCTTCCTCGGCGCGTTTTATGTCTGTGATGTCAATCGAGGTGCCGATCCATTCCCGGACGCTTCCATCTTCCCTGAAGAGAGGGACACCGCGGGCCAGCCAATGCCGGTAAACTCCATCATGTCTGCGCACACGGTACTCGACCTCATAGGCGCTTTTCGTCGCGATTGCCTTGTTCCATGCCTCCAGAGCGCGTTCTACATCGTCCGGATGAAGGGCGTTTGCCCATCCCGCACCCTTGATTTCCTCTTCGCTCTGCCCCGTAAAGGCCCTCCATGCGGGAAGGTCCTCCACAAGTGACCCATCGGCCGTTGTCGTCCAGCCCAATTGACCGGTTAATTCAATGTAGGATCGATGGCGCTGCTCGCTGACACGCAGAGCCTCTGCGGCGCGCTTGCGGTCGGTAATGTCTTCGACCATTTCAATCGCCGCCACGACACGGCCCTCGGAATCCGTGATGGGTGTCGCGATGATCCGATAATTTTTTACTCCTTCTCCCGATGGCGTATCGGTCACCGCCTCGTGGACCCGACCATCTCTCAGTGTACGTACCGTGGGACAGTAGGAACAGATTTCTCTTGCCGGCGGGTCGTTGAAGGACTTGTAACAGCAGGGCTTAGCGGAGGGGTTCACATGGGGGAACCACTCCCGCATCTGCCGGTTCATGGTAAGGATCCGCATGGCCGGGTCGATCATCGCAACCCCGACGCCGATATTCTCAATGATATTCCGGTACTTCTCCTCTGCCCGCTGCAGTTCCTGGACCAGCCGCATTAACTCCTTCTCGGCGGTCTTCAGGGTCATGTTCGGTTTTTGAGGAACCGCGGACCCCGATGGGATGCTTTTGCCTTTATTCTGCAGAGACATCATTTGCACCTTAAACGACTGCTGTGTTTTTTATCATCGATTGAAGCATAAAAGCAAATCAATCGATTCAACAGACTACAGCCTGGTCCAATCGTTTTCCGCAGGTAAAGTTTAGGTTTAAGTGCGGCAACTGAACATCGCAACCCTGTCATACCGGACTTGATCCGGTATCCGGTCATTTGTGGATTCCCGCCCTTTCGACAGGCTCAGGGCCGTGAGTCGATTCGACAAGCTCACGACCCTGAGCTGGCCGAAGGGCTTGTCGAACGGCCTTCGCGGGAATGACGCTATTGTGGTATCTTGTTGCCTGTCCAATAAAATGACGGGGAATAGCCTGTTTTAGTGATCAACTGGAAATCCAAGTGTCTGCGGTGATCCTGCCCTCCTTCGACAAGCTCAAGACAAGTTCGCCTGCCGGAGGAACTCCACCCTGACCCGCCAGGAAGACAACGGGGCTTGCCTTTCACGGGCAAGCCCCGTTTTTATTGCGAACCTGTCGCGGAAGGCTGCCGTCATCGCACCCCGCGGGTGCTCAGGGCGCCGTCGCACCGTCCGGGCCCTGCCACCGCGGCCATCCCGCCGTCATGGCGAGAATCCTTGCCTCAGAACGGCCTTGCCCCATCAAGTGCCAGGCGGGGCCTTGATGGGGCAAGAAAAGAGAGGGGAGGGGATACTCAGAAAGCTTTTGCGGCCTCAGTATGCACCGATTGCGCATGCGAACGCCATCGGCCATCGATGGATTTTCCCCGTCGAAAAGCCTGATATCCCTCTCAGGGAAAGGATGAGAAGGGCTGCAGGATCACGGGATGACCGTCACGACAGACGCTCCGGCCGTTCAGGCATCGTGGTCGAAAACGTACCCCACGGAGCGGACGCTCCGGAAGTATTTCGGCCGGTGGGGGTCGTCCTCGAAGTATTTGCGAAACCGCACGATGAAGTTGTCCACGGTCCGTGACGGCGTGTCCCCCGTGTATCCCCACCCGATCTCCAGGAGCTCCCTGCGAGACAGCAGCTTGCCGCGGTTGATGATGAAGAGCTTCAGGAGCCTGATCTCCTGCTCCGTCAGGCTGACCTCGCCCGCCCGGCATCGGGCCGTGAACTTCTCGAAATCGATCACGTTGCCGCCGAAGGCATACACGGGCCCCGGCGCGGCAGAGCCCCCCCGGGCAGGATCGCCGCCCTCCACGCCCCAGGCGGCCCGCGTCAGGAGCCGTTCGACGCGCAGCAGGAACTCGTCGAGGTTGAAGGGTTTCGACAGGTAGTCGTCGACGCCGTAGGCAAGCCCCTTGACCCGGTACTCGGGCTCGCTCTTTGCCGAGAGGATCAGGATGGGGAGCCTCTCGTCTTCGAGCCGGATGCTGCGAAGGATCGACAGGCCGTCGATTCCGGGCAGCATGATGTCCAGCACGATCAGGTCCGGCCTCCATTCCCTCCACTGCCTCAGGCCCGAGGGGCCGTCGAGGGCGATTGCCGCATCGTGGCCCTTGAGAGAGAGGTTGAGCCGCAGGCCCTCCGCGATGTGCGCGTCATCCTCGATGATGAGAATCCGCTTACGACCCGTGTCCTTCATGACTGGCTCCTCTTCACGCTTGATCCCTCTGCGGCTTGATCCCCCTGGCCCAGCAGCGGCAGGGTCAGGATGAACACGGCCCCTTTCCCCCTGCCCTTGCTCTCGGCGGCAAGTTTCCCCCGGTGGATTTTCGCGATCTGCTGGGCCAGATAGAGACCCAGGCCGCTTCCTTTCGCCGTCATGTCGTCCGTCGAGCCGACCTGGTAGAACTTCTTGAAGATATTCCGGAGATCCGGCTTTTCGATGCCGATCCCGTTGTCCTCGAACCGGAGCTGCAGCTCCTTGTCCCGGGGAACGAAGCGGACGTCCACGGCGGGAACGCTCGACTTGTTGTACTTCACGGCATTGGTCAGGATGTTCATCAGGAACATGTCGAAGAGCGGGGGGATGACGGAGACCCGGAGCGGTTTGCCCGCCGGGTTGTGAACCCGGATCTCCGCGTTGCGGAACAGATCCGCATTGCCGCGGCGGAACTGCTCGACGGCGTCCACCGGGTCCGTCTCGACGAAATTCTTCCGGTAGCTGCCGCTCTCGATACGGGCCAGGTCCATGATGCGGTTGATGTTGTCCAGGAGCCTCTCCACGTCGTGGATCATGAAACCGACATACCGGAGCCGGTCCTCCCGGGGCAGTTCGTGCCTCGCAAAGGTTTCCAGGTAGAGCTTCAGGGACGTCACGGGCGTCTTCAGCTCGTGGGTGAAGCTGTTGATGAAGTTTCTCTGCATCCGGTAGAGCTGCAAGGTCTTCTGGTTGTAAATGAAGATGATGAAGACCCCGGCCAGGATGATCGCCACCAGGATGGAGAGCACCAGGATGACGACCCATGTCTGGACCTCGAGGAACTGGGAGGGGTCGAGCTGGTACTTCTCGATGACGTTGCGGAGCCCCGCGCTGACCTCGATGTACCAGTAGATGTAGAGGGCCAGCGACGCCGCCAGGGCGACGATGGAAAAGACGAAGATGAAGACGGGATGATAGAACCACTTGAACCGGTTCACGGATGCTCTCCATGCGAGGCTCGAGCCTGCCGCGCAGGAGAACCGTATAATGGGGCCCCCCCCGTGTCAACGGACAAATCGTTCGGCCGCAAAACCGGCTCTGTAAAACTATTGTAAAAGGCCAATCAGCGCTTCCCTTCCAGGGTTCGGGGGTTCATGATTGCCGCAAATCCGAACCATGGAAGGAACCTCATGCCGAAATCGCAGACCCCCCATCCCCTGGGCCGCCGTGCCCGTATCCTGCTGACCAGCGTCTTCGGGCCCTATGCGCAGGACGACGAATACGGGAGCCGCCGGATCAACCCCATGGAGCTCTACCAGAACCAGGTGACGCGCATCCAGGGAGGCTTCTCCCTTCGCATGTTTCACCCCTCGTTTGCCCTGCGGATGCTGCAGGCCAACATCGACGCCCCCTGCACCGTCCTCGATTACCCGACGCTCGAGGACTTCACCCTCGAGATCCGGGACCACGAATACGACATCGTGGGGATCAGCTCCATCGTGCCCAACACGGGCAAGGTGAAAGAGATGTGCGAGCGGATCCGCAAGCACCGGCCCGGAGCAACCATCGTCGTCGGCGGACACATCGCCAGCCGCGAGGGTCTCGACGGGATCATCGATGCCGACCACATCGTGAAGGGCGACGGGATCTCGTGGTTCCGGCGCTATCTCGGCGAGAACGAGAAGGCGCCCGTCCGTCACCCCATGGTCTACTCGGGGTTCGGCGCCCGGGTCCTGGGCGTCGACCTGCCGCAGAAGCCGGGGCGCACGGCGGCCATCCTGATCCCCTCGGTGGGGTGCCCCGTGGGCTGCAACTTCTGCTCCACGTCGGCCCTCTTCGGCGGCAAGGGAAAGTTCATCAACTTCTACGAGACGGGCGACGAGCTGTACTCCGTCATGTGCCAGATCGAGGAGAAGCTTCGCGTCCGATCCTTCTTCGTGCTCGACGAGAATTTCCTTCTCCACCGCAAGCGGGCCCTGCGCCTGCTGGAGCTGATGGAGCAAAACGGCAAGAGCTGGGCCTTGAACGTCTTCAGCTCCGCCCGCGTGCTGCAGTCCTACTCGATCGAGCAGCTCGTGGGGCTGGGGGTCGTCTGGGTCTGGATGGGCCTCGAGGGCGAGAGCAGCCGCTACCGCAAGCTCGAAGCCGTGGACACGCGCAGCCTCGTAAAGACCCTGCAGTCGCACGGCATCCGCGTCCTGGGCTCGTCCATCATCGGCCTGGAAAACCACACGCCCGAAAACATGGACGGCATCATCGACTACGCCGTGAGCCACGACACGGACTTCCACCAGTTCATGCTCTACACCCCGAACCCGGGCACGCCTCTGCACGAACGGCACCGCAGCGACGGGACGCTCCTTTCCGAATCGGAGTTCCCCTCGGCCGATGCCCACGGCCAGTACCGCTTCAACTACCGCCACCCGCACATCCGGGACGGACGGGAGGAGGAATTTCTCATCGGCGCCTTCCGCCGGGATTTCGAGGTGAACGGCCCCAGCCTCTACCGCCTCATCCGCACCATGCTGAAGGGCTGGCAGGCATACAAGGGCCACCCCGATGCCCGCATCCGCAACCGTTTCGCCTGGGATGCCGCGCCCCTGAAATCGGCCTACGCGGGGGCCGTCTGGGCCATGCGGGAGTGGTACAAGGGAAACGAAGCGCTGCGCGGGAAAATGGACGATCTGTTGCAGGATTTTTACGGAACCTTTGGCTGGAAGACGAGGGCCCTGGCGCCCCTTTTCGGCCGCTACGCCCTGGCGAAGCTCAAGGACGAGGAAAAACGGCTGAAGGAGGGCTGGAGCTATGAGCCGCGCACGCTGCGCGAAAAGAATGCCGCCGCCCTTGCCCTGGAAAACAGAAGCCCGGCACGCTTCACGATCGCCATTCCGGAAGTCACGCTCCCCATCCCCAGGCCCGCGTCGATGCGCGGCGCACAGTAGGCGACGGGCGTTTAGTCAGATTTTTTGGCACACCGGAAAACAGCGGGGGTCGCCGGTCCCGGACGGGACAGGCGACCCCTTTTGCGCGGCGCTGCCAACTCCGCCTTGACAGTGCCTTCGTAAAATGAAACAAGCTCAAAAAGAAAAAGACGCCGCAAGGAGATGAACCCGCGCATGGGCCTGCTCAATCTGCTGCTCAAGGACCCCCTCACCTTCGTCCTTGTCGCCGTACCGCTTCTGTATTCCGTCATCATCCACGAGCTGGCCCACGGCTGGGTGGCCCACCGGATGGGCGACGAGACGGCCAGGTGGCAGGGCAGGCTCAGCCTTAACCCGCTCAGGCATCTCGACCCGATCGGCACGCTCATGCTTTTCCTGTTCGGCTTCGGATGGGCAAAGCCGGTGCCGGTGAATTTCGAAAATCTCCGCGACCCGCGCAGGGGGTTCATCTTCGTTTCCGCGGCCGGGGTCGTCGCGAACCTGATCCTGGCCTTTGCGGCCTTCCTGCTCGATCATCTCCTGTCGCCCTCCCCGTCGGGGGTCCTTGCGCCGGTCCTCTACTACATGGCGCAGATCAACATCATGCTGGCGGCCTTCAACCTGATCCCGATCCCTCCCCTGGACGGCTCGAAGATCCTCATGGGGTTTGCACCGGAGAAGTTGCGATACGTGCTTCTGCGCCTCGAGCCCTATGGCTTCTTCATCATTGTCGGCCTGCTGTATCTCGGGGCTCTCGATCCCCTGATCGATCTCTTTCGCCGCGTCATCCTGATGCTGATCCGCCTCCTGCTGCCCTGAGCGTCGCCTGATAGCCGGCTCAAGTATTCCTTGCAACGGATGCATGGAGTTGTAAAATAATCGATGAGTCAATCCCTTCCAGGCAGGCAGAGTGTGGCGTTCCCGGGATCATGCATCTCTTGCTTCGCTTCGAGGCTTCAACAAGACAACACCCCGAAAGGAGGGCATCCCATGAGAAACAGGATTCTTGCATTGCTGGTGATCGTGGCCTTTGTGTTCGTGTCGAGCTGCGAGACCGTGCCGACGGTGCCGGATGAGCACAAGGGCGCTGCGACCGGGGCGGGCGTCGGAGCGGCGGCAGGCGCCGTTCTGGGAGGCGTCCTGGGCAAAGACGCCTCGAGCGCCGTCATCGGCGGCCTCATCGGCGCGCTCGTCGGCGGCGCCATCGGGCACTACTACTACGACCAGAAACGGACGGGCACCGATACGGCAAAACGGTACAACTATGACCCCTCGAAGGGGCCCATGCTCAAGATCGAGGATGTCTCCGTCGCGCCGCAGACCGTCAGCGCCGGGGGAAATGTCGACCTGAAGATGACCTATGCCGTGCTCACCCCTTCGGCGGACACGCAGCTCGCGCTGACCGAGAAGAGGGAGATCCGGCACAACGGGGCGCTGGTGGGAAACCCGGAAGTCCGCGTGACGAGGTCCGCCGGAACCTACACGGCCAGCATCCCCCTGACCCTGCCCGCCGACGCGAAGAAGGGCCTCTACATCGTGACCTGCACCGTCAAGTCCGACACGACCTCCGACGAGATCCAGTCGTCGTTCACGGTCAAATGATGCGGCGGTAAAAGGCTTTACAAAGCACCCGAAAAGCGTTAACCTCCACCCCCGTAGGCGTTACACTTTCGTAACCGGGCAGGTGGGGAAATGAACGGAAGGGTGGGGTTCGACAACGAGAAGTACATCGAGGAGCAGTCGGCGGAGATCCTGGGGCGGGTCGCGAAGTACAACAACCGCCTCTACCTCGAGTTCGGCGGGAAGCTTCTTTTCGACTACCACGCGGCCCGCGTGCTTCCGGGCTACGACCCCAACGTGAAGCTGAGGCTCCTTCAGCACCTCAAGGACAAGGTTGACCTGCTGCTCTGCATCTTCGCAGGCGACATCGAGCGGAAGAAGATCCGCGCCGATTTCGGCATCACCTACGACGCCGACGCCCTGAAGCTGATCGACGACCTGCGCAACCGGGGCATCAGCGTGCTGGGCGTCGTGATCACGCGCTTCGAGAACCAGCCCGCGGCGAAGCAGTTCAAGAACAAGCTCGAGCGGCGCGACATCCGGGTCTTCACGCACCGCTACACGAAGGGCTACCCCACCGACGTGGACCTCATCGTGAGCGACGAGGGCTACGGCGCCAACGACTACATCGAATCGACAAAGCCCCTCGTCGTCGTGACGGGCCCCGGGCCCGGGAGCGGCAAGCTCGCCACGTGCCTCTCGCAGCTCTACCACGACTACCGGCGCGGCATCCACTCGGGCTACGCCAAGTTCGAGACGTTCCCGATCTGGAACATCCCGCTCAAGCACCCGGTCAATGTGGCCTACGAGGCCGCCACGGCCGACATCCGGGACTTCAACATCATCGACCCCTTCCACCTGGAGGCCTACGGGAAAACGGCCGTCAATTACAACCGCGACGTGGACGCCTTCCCGCTGGTGAGGCGCATCATGGAGCGGATCACGGGGGGCGAGTCCTTCTACAAGTCGCCCACGGACATGGGCGTGAACCGCGCGGGCTTTGCCATCGTCGACGACGAGGTGACCCGCGAGGCCGCCAGGCAGGAGCTCATCCGGCGCTACTTCCGGTACCGCTGCGAGTACGCCATGGGGTTTGCCGACCGCGGGACCGTGCAGCGTGTCGAGCTTCTGCTGAAAGACTTCCACCTCGTTCCCGAGTACCGCATGATCGTCGAACCGGCCCGCCAGGCGGCCCGCGAGGCGCAGGCCCAGGACAAGGGCGACGAGGGAATCTTCTGCGGGGCGGCGATCGAGTTGCGGGACGGCACGATCGTCACGGGAAACAACTCTCCGCTGATGCACGCCGCATCGAGTGTCGTCATCCACGCCATCAAGCACCTGGCCGGGATCCCGGGCAAGATCAAGCTGCTGCCCGAATCCATCACCGAAGCCGTCCGGAACCTCAAGACGGGCATCCTCGACGAGAAGAGCGTGAGCCTCGACATGGAGGAGACGCTCATCGCGCTCTCCATCAGCTCGACGACCAACCCGGCTGCGCAGCTGGCCCTGGAGAAACTCAAGGAACTGAAGAACTGCGAGGTGCACATGACGCACATCCCCACGCCCGGCGACGAGGCGGGCCTGAGGCGCCTCGGCGTGAACCTCACGAGCGACCCGAACTTTTCCTCGAAGGACCTCTTCATCGCTTGAAATAAAAAGGGACATGGGTGTAAGGTGTAGACGGGCTTCGGGCTTCACAATGTCCAGTACCCGATTCTCAATTACCGCCTCCGCAGGCGGCATGACGGGACAGACCGGATAGACGGAAAAGACTTCACAGGCGTTCGGAGGAGAATCCCATGGCGAAAGAGATGGACCCGGAACAGTTCGAGGACATTAAAGAGATGATGGTCTACGAAGTGGTGCTGTCGGAGGCTCTCGTGAACCTGCTGGACAAGAAGGGCCTCATCAAGAAGGCGGAGTTGCTGGAGGAGATCAAGAAGATCAAGTCAAAAACCATCGAAAAGAAAAAATAGCGCCCGGCGCAGCTCCCCTTATCGATTCATGCCGACGAAGAAACGAACGATCGCCTGGGCCGTGGCATTCATGGGAGGGGTGATTATCACATCCTGCCATCCCGGGCACACGCTCATCCCCTCTGAATTCTCGAAACCCACTCTCAGGGCAGCCCCCGGCGCACCGGGCGGGTCGCGGGAGATGGCCGGGGAGTTCCTGAAGTATGCCCCCTTCCCTGCTTCCGACAAGACCCTGATGCACGAGGGCCTGTGCTACGCCGAGCCTTATTATCAGGACCCGCGACTCGATCCCGCCGGAAACGACACGGCCCCTTACAACGGCGTCGACACGGCAACGCTCTTTTTCAGCGCATCGCACGGCACGCCGGAGACATGGCTTGTCATGCCGAACGGCCGGGACCCGGAAAAGTGCCCCCAGAGCGCCTCGGAGACGCATGTCGTGGAACCGGGAAGAATGCGGCTCGGCAACGGCCGGGGCGACGGAGACGGCCTGCGGTACTTCTGGCAGTGCGCCTCGAACGTCTTCGCCCACGGGCCGCGGCAATGCCCGGGGGGCGCTCCGGATTTCGGCTGTCCCGAGAGCTACGAAGGCTCGCAGGACACGGTGCATATCAGGAATGTCTCCGAGCGATGGGGCGGCATGCTCGCGCCGGGACTGCGGATGGCCTGCGGCTTCTCGACGGCCGCCTTCTGCCACCCCGACGATGCCCGCCGGGTCTGGGACCTCTATGACCGGTCCTCTAACCGCCTGGCGCCGGCTGACGCCTTCATCGAAGGGTTTCGCCGGCAGCGCGAGGGCGCCCTTCCCCTCTGCATCACCCTGGGAAGTGCAAGTGTCGAGCGAACACCCCTTTTCGACGAGAGGCTTTTCACGTCACCCAATCCCTCCGGCACATCCCACTACCATATGCAGTACCCCGTCCCCTTCCGCTCCACCCACCAGCCCGGCAGGCCCGCCGAGACAGGCTCCCCTCTCTGGGCGCCCATCTTCGGGCTCAAACCCATGCCGCTTCCGTCAACATTGAAGAAACTGGTCTTCGAACGGCAGGACGGCATGCTCGTCTCCTCGGACCTGGAAAATGCCACAGGCCTCTCCGTGCGAGTCCGCCCCGCCAGCGGGGCGCTCTACCTGAACGGGGAGATCAAGTTCGATCCCGACGATCGGGCGCTGAAAGAGGATCAGTACCTGGATCGCGCCGCCCGGTTCCTGCGGGAATGGGGCCTGACCGAGGCCGCCGCGAAGCCCGAGGGAGTCCGCATGATGCTCGAAACGGCCCCGGTGAGCAACAGGACATTCGAGATGATCAGGCGCCAGAAGAGCGTTTTCATCACCTTCCGGCGCCAGATCGAACTGGACGGAAAATCCGTTCCCGTGCTCGGCGACGGCGGACAGATCCGGCTCCAGTTGAACAACGACGGGTCGGTCGCCAGGGCGGCCAAGGTCTGGCGGGAGATCACGGGGGCATTGAAGATAGCCCGCATCAGGCCCTACGAGACCACATACGGCGAAGCCCTGCGACAGCTTGCAAACCCTTCCTCGTACAGGCTCGATGGCTGGACGTGGGGCTACAAGGAATATGAAGGCCCTGCGGAGCAGGCCGATCTGAGGATCGTGCACATCTTCACCTTCACCCCGAAGGGACAGGACGGCGCCCTGCAGGTGACTCCCGTAAAGGTCGAGATCGACGCCCAACAGGACATGACGGAAGCAACCATCGACAAGTAGAAAAATCCCCCTCTTTCCCCCTATGAGGGCCACTACCTTGATTTCCCTCTCCCTCTGGAGGTCGCTTCCATAATCTCCCTCTCCCCTGAGGGGAGAGGGCCGGGGTGAGGGTGAATGCCTCTCCTTCCTCTTGTTGGAGAGGGTCAGGGTGAGGGTGAAAAAGAAGCAAGGGGGATTTGCAGCCGGAGGAAGAAGTCTTGTCTCCCGATGCCCTGACAAACATGGAAGCGCTTGCAGAGCGGCTCACCGCCGCGCTGGAGAGCTTCGAGTCGGCCCAGCGGGCCTATTTCCCGGGCATCGTGCCGCAACTGCGCGGGCAGTTCGCCCCTTTCCGGGGTGAGCTGGCAAAGGCCCAGGAGGACCTCGTGGACGATCCGTCGCCGGCAGATGCGGAGCCGGTCCGCAAGGCGCTCCTCGAGGCCTCGGCCCTGTGCCTCGATGCCCTGACGACGGCAACGGAGGCCGACGGGCTCGAACCCTCGCTGATCAACTTCCGGAAGGCCGGCCGGAGGATCCACCGCGCGCAGGAGCTTCTCCTTCCGCTCTGCCCGGTGAGCCCTGCTGTAAACCGCTACTTCCTCGAGCCGCAGGCCCGCAGCCGCGCTTCCGAATACCTTCCCGACCCCGGCGCCGATCCCGCAAAGGGCCTCTTCCATGGCGGCCCCGCTGCGGAGCCCTACGCAAGAGGCGCCGCCTCGTTCTACATCCCCGAGGACCGCGGCAGGTCGGAGCGGCTCCCCCTCGTCATTGCGCTGCACGGCGGCTTCGGTCACGGCAGGGATACCGTCTGGACATGGCTCCGCGAGGCGCGCAGCCGGCGTTTCGCGCTGGCCTGCCCCACGTCCCTCAACATCACCTGGACCATCACGGGTCCCGACGCCGACGGAGAGATGCTGGAGCAACTCCTCGCGTTTTCGCTCGGTCGGTGGAACATCGACCGCAGCCGCATCCTGCTCACGGGGCTTTCCGACGGGGCGACCTACGCCCTCAAGCGCTCTCTCGACAGGGAGACGCCTTTCACGCACTTTGCCGTTTTTTCGGGCATCCTGGCGCCTTTCGACCTGAGACACGCGACGGGAAGACGGATTTACTGGGTACACGGGGCAAAAGACTGGATGTTCCCGGCCTGGCGGGCGAAGAGGGGTGAAAAGGAACTTGCCGCCGCCGGTGCCGATGTGACGCTCGAGATCGTCGACGACCTCTACCACGCCTACCCGCGGGAGAAAAACGACCGGGCCCTCAGCTGGTTCGACCCTTCCCTGTCCTTTCAGACCTGATCGCAAACCGGAATGCTCTTTGCACGGGCCCGTGGAGCCTTCAGCGCCCCGTCGACTCGATGACGGCAATGCCCTGCTGCCCCGGCCGCGCAGGAGGCGGTCCGAAGCAGTGCAGGGGAATCTCCGGCCGGCTGCAGTCCCGCCAATCGCCCGGGAGGTAGCCCCGCAGGCGGTACGACCCCTTGCCGAATTTTCCCTCGAACCGGGCGATGAGCGATTCCGGCGCGACGGGACCGGTGAGGATGTAATCCGGACGCGCCCGTTCGACGAAGAGATAGTCGGGGAGGGTCTCGCGCAGGCCCGGCTGCAGGATTTTCCGTTCCGTGAGCTGCCAGCAGTATCGCTGCCCCGGCACATAGAACATGGGCCCGTAGGTCATGAGGTCGGGGAAGATCAGCACCGTGCTTCCCCCGGGAAGAGCCGCCGCGGCCTCCACGAGAGCCTCCGTCCCCGTCCTGTAATCCTGCGCCCCCTCCGCGACATAGCTCAGGAGCGTGCTCCGCAGCGGGATCTGCGGGACGGCAACCCACGAGAGCGTCAGCGCATTGGTCATCACGACCAGCAGGGCCGCAATGCAGGCGAGGGGGCGCGAGAGATCCCACAGGATGACGAGACAGACCGACGTCACGGCGGCGCCGACAACGATGAGGGGCGCCACGTAGCGCATGTCCGCACTCGCCGCGCCGCTGACGGGCTGGGGGGAAAAGAGGGCCGTCGCCGCAATCGCCGCGACCATGGCCAGAAAGACAACCCAGCCCTGGCGGGCGAACCGGCGCAGGCGCCCGAAACGCTGCCCGGCAAAGGGCACCATCATGACCACCGCCAGGAGCACGGGAAAAAACTCGAAGGTGCCCAGACCAGCCATGTGCCGGGCAAAAAGAGCCGCAACGCGATCGATCCCCGTGATGAAGAACTGGTCCGCCGTCGGGCCCTTTGCAAGCCAGATGTGGATGCCGCAGATCAGGGAGACGGCCAGGACGACGCCGAGGAAAGCCCCCTTCTGCCGGGTTCGGTACCGGCCGTCGAGCAGAAAAACGGGCAGCATGGCCAGGGCGGCGGCCGCGTTGAGGTAGCTGGCATACCAGAGAGCGGCCGTGGAGAGCGCGCCGGCTGCCAGGACCGTCAACCGGGAGCGCCTCGTCGCGCCTGTCCAGGACCAGGCAGCCAGCAGGCAGAGCGTAAAGAGCATGGCCGGCGCGAAATAGCTGCACTGGCGGATGAACAGCAGCCAGGCCGGTGCGAAAGCGACGATGAGGGCCGGCAGCCAGACCGGCACGCGCCCGTCGAAGTGCCGCCGGGCCCATATCATCAGCACGGGCAGGGTGAGAATCCCCGCGATGAGAAAGAGGATGCGGCCGCCGAAGGTCGTCTCCCCGAAGAGGAAAAACCCCGCCGCCGCGATGTAATACTGCAGGGGCGGCGCAAAGGCGTTCTGCAGCCCTTCGTCGAGCTGCATCCCCTGGCGGAAGCCGATGAGGTTGACGCCGTCCCAGGCGGTCAGTTCCCCCGTGGCCAGGAGATTGCGGGCAAAGAGGGCCGTGCCGGCCTCGTCGTCCCGGAAGGCGTGGTTCGTCAATCCCCAGGCCCCGAGGAGCAGGGCGCACGCGAGGGCTGCCGCGCAGAGAATCGCGTCCCTTCGGGACAGGCCGAAAGCGGCAAGCCGAACGGTCCGGCGCATCTCTGCCTTTTCTTTCGCTGGGTCCATGAATGTCATCACTGCGAGGTTCCCCCCTTGCACACTCGAGTCAGACAGCAGCGTTAACGCCAAGGTCGCTGCAAAAAAGAGTTTCAGGTTTCCGGAATCCGGATTCCGGATGCCCGATTCCGGCCGCGTAGCGGCCTAGTCCTGCCCCAGGACGACGGCTTCCTTCCGTCGCTCGCGCAGCCGCATGATCGACAGGAGCGCCAGGGCCGCCACAACGAGGGCGATTCCCCAGCCCTCCCAGAAAGCGATCTGCTCGCCCAGCTGCAGCCGCGAGCCTGTCATGCCGATGACGGGCACGGCCAGTGTCCCCAGGCCGGCCACCCCGGCGGGAAGACGGTCAATCACGAAGGTCCACAGCAGAAAGGCCACACCGCAGACGAGGATGGAGTTATAGACGATCGACCCGATGAAGTAGGGGGACCACTCGATGGGCTGCGAAGGCACGAGGAAGGCCACCGGGACGAGCGGCAGGGTCCCGAAGATGAGCTGCCACGTTGTAAGCCGGATGAGGTCGAGCTTCCGGCCCTTGCCCAGGAGCTTCACGATGACGGCGCCCGTGGCCCAGCACACGCCGGACATCACGGCGAGCATCTTGCTCTGCGCCGTGCCCCCGAGGGCCCAGGGCTCGAGGATGAAGACAAGGCCGCAGAAGGCCATGACGATGGGCACCCACAGGGCGCCCCGGACCTTCTCGTCCAGGACGAGCCAGGCGAGGAGCAGGATCCAGAAAGGCATCGTGTAGACAAGGATCGAGGTCTTTCCGGCGCCGCCCGTTTCCAGGGCCCACACGATGAGCCCCGTGCCCAGGGCCGTCTGGACGAACCCGAGGATGGCCGTCCACAGGGGAAACGGCGGCCTCAGGGGTTCCCTCTTCCAGGCCATGAAGGCAAAGAGAAAGACGCTGCCGAGCGCCATCCGCAGGGCGTTGAAGTCGAAAGGCCCCGCGTAGCGCAGCGTCTCCTTCATGACGACCCAGTTGTAGCCCCAGATCAGGGAGATGAAGACAAGGGCCAGAAACGGTCCCGCGGCGGAATTCCTCTTTTTCATCGTCATTCCGCGTACGACCTCACTCTTCACCTCTCTTCAATTTGAGCAGCGCAAAAAGGGAATCCTTGATATCGCGGGCAAGCCCCGTGAGCCCCGAGAAGGCTCCTCCCACCTTGTCCCTGGAGGCATGCCACAGCCCCCTGGAGATCCGGGCCGTGCCGCTCTTGACGATCGCCCCCAGGAGTTTTGCCGCTTCGGCCGTGGCCGTGCGGCGCAGCGTGCGGCGATCGGCAACGACGAGGCTGCCGCACCAGCGCCTCGCGACGATCCCCACCCGCAGCGTGAGAAAGGCGTTGGCGGCGCCCGTGAGGATCGAGGTGACGACGATGGAGGCGGCGGCCTGCACGCCGGGAACGGAAAGGCTCACGGCGCCGAGGGCCGACGAGAGGATCGGCTCGATCTGCTCGCTGATCTCCGCCTCGTCGAGCTCGCCCGCCACGAAAGCCGTGGCAGCCACGTTGGCGAAGAGGTTGATCAACTCCCGCAGCGCCGGCCGCTGGGAGTGGATGGCGGCAATTTTCCACACCATGCGGAATTGGGCCGTGAGCACGAAGACCGTGTCGAGCCTCCCGCTCTGGGAGATGGCCGTGCTGACGAAGACGGCCGCGGCGCTGTCGCGGATGATCACGTCGCACTCGCGGCCGAGATCCTCCAGGGCCTTCTCGATTGCCGCACGGCTGGAAAGGTCGTGCCCCTTGAGGCGGGGGTTTGCGGCCAGCCGCATCCGCAGGGCGTCGAGGTGCCGTGAAAACTCCGGCTCCATCTCGCTTTCGGGCGGCTCGAGCGGTTTGCGCATCCGCAGGAAGAAGGCCGCCGTGGCGACGATGAGGGCAGCATAGAGCCCGAGCAGAAACCACAGGACGGCCGTGCCGAAGGTCGGACTCACCCTGTCGGCAAGCCCCACCACCTGCGCCGTCTGGTTGACGACGAAAAGGACGAAGAAAAAGAGGATGACGGCGCTCACCGCGAGCGCCACGTTTTTAACTGTCCTGTACATGCTGTTTGACTCCAAAACCTGTAAGCTGACCTTATCGGTACGGGCCTCTCCTGTCAAGGCTTCTGCCTGATGCAGCGGCATCCGGAAACCGACAGTCGAAGGAAAAGGCATATGGGGGAAATCTGTTGGCTGTTGGCTCCCCCCTCGCTCCCTCTTTTACTGGTCACCGGCCGCTGGTCACTTTATTCATAGCCCAGTTCGACGAGTTCCTCCTCCGTCATCCCGATGAAGTGGGCCACCTCGTGGACCACGGTGATCTCGATCTCATCCTCGAGCTCTTCCAGGGTCTCGCACATCTCCTCCAGGGGCTCCTGGAAGATCTGGATCGTATCGGGGTACTGCAGGGTGTCGAAGTGGGAGCGCTCCATGAGCGAAGCCCCCGTGTAGACGCCCAGGAGCGGCTCGTCGGGCGGAAGCCCCATCTCCTCGAGAAGCTCCGGGTCGGGCCACTTCTGAACGGAGATCACCATGTTGTCGAGGTGCTTTCGGATCCGAGGCGGGATGCGCCGGATCGCCCGCTGGACGGCCCGGTCGAACTCCCTGGCACTCAGCTTCATCACGACCCTTCCACCTCCGCCATGAACGTCTCCACCGTCATCACCCGCAGCAGCGGCACGAGGGGGTTCTTGCGGTAGATGTCGAGGCAGTTCGCATGCATCTCGCGGCTGAAGCTCGCGCAGCAGTCCTCGAGGATGACCACGCGGAAATCGTTCGACAGGGCGTCGAAGGCGGACGACAGGACGCACCAGTGGGTGGCGATGCCGCAGAGCACCACCGTGTCGGCCCCGTAGAGCCGCAGCGTCTGGTCGATATCCGTCTTGTAGAAGGCGCTGAATCGCCGCTTGGGCGAATAGATGTCCGTCTCGGCCTGCGTGAGCAGGTCCGTCACCTCGGCCCCCTTCGTGCCCCGGATGGAGTGGTTCTTCATCTTGCCCTGGAAGATGAAATCCCCGGGCAGGAAGCTGTCCATGGAGAAAATCACGGGGATGGAGCGGCCCCGGGCAAAAGCCGTCAGGCGGTTGATGGCGGGTACGATTTCGCGGCCCAGTTCCTTGATGGGCATGGGATGGGCGCCCTCGAGAGTGTCCTTGAGCATGTCTACGATCACTACGGCGGGTTTCATGCAACGCTCCTGTCAATCGGTAATGTCGAAAAGAATCCGGTTCACCTGTTTCCCGAAGTCCGGAACCCTCTGCGCTGCAAGGTGCCAGAGGGTATCGCGCCCGGGACTGCCGATCCCCGACCAGGCGGCCCAGTCGATCCCCGGGTATCTCTGCCTGATTGTTGCAGGCAGATCCCCGACGGCCTTCCCGATCCGCGAAAGATCTTCTTCCACGGCAGAGACGGCGGCACGATCGCGCATAAAATTCTCCCTGGAGAGCCCCTTCGTTTTCGCCTCGATCCGGGCTGCGGCTTTCAGGATGTCGGCGATCTGTGTCTTGTACCCTGCCGTCATGATGATCTTTCCCTGGTTGGGTTACCCCGTAATCTAGCAGAACGCCCGCGCCAAATCACGGGAAAACCGGATCTAATTAAATCTTTGCCCGCATTCGGCCGATAGACAGAGAGTAACCCTGAGACATAGAGGAAAAAGAGATGCGCGAAGCCATGACGGAAGCGGAGATCCACCGCCTGGGCGTTCACATCGTCCGCGAGGAACTGCAGCAGGAAGGCTGGATCGTCCTGACGATCAACGTCAACCCCAAGGTGAACCCCCAGATCATAGCCCGGAAGAACGGCACCCTGGGCCACGTGCTCGTCCGGACGGCCCGTCACCCCAACAGGGGGGCCGTCGAGAACGACCATGTCGTCCGGGGGTGCGCGGCGCATGCGCAGCGGCACAATGCCCACTGTTATTTCGCCGGCCTGCGGGTCAGTCATGCCGAGTCGGCCCGGTTGCACGACGAGAAGGCCATGGGCATCCCGTTCAAGGGCGAGGGGGTTCTCGTCGCCTATGCGGGCCTGGAGGAGCTGAGTCCGGACGGGATCATGACCGCGCGGGGGATTTGAGCCGAGTCCGATAGATTGTTCTTTTTCTTAACTTCTTATCTTCTTAACTTCCTCGCTTCTGTCTTCTACAGGGCCGGGACCTGGACCCATCACGCACCTCCGCATGTTCTCAAGCAGGTCCCGGCCTCCCTTATAACCATCCGGCAAACACCGACACCACGTCTCACGCCTTGCAGTCCCTATTTCATTGACACATAATATCCTGTTTTATATAGTTATATCATAAAAATGGCTCGTGCCTATCCATTCAATGTTCCTGAAAGGACGATGAAAAACGATCCGTCTGAAACGGGCATGATTTTCCGTCGGAAGTGGCTGACCCCCTGAATTCCCGGGGGAGAGGGTCAATAACGATCACTGTTTCAGTTTACAGAAGGGAGGAAGCCAAATGCCGATATTCATGATGTTCGGGAAATACAATTCGGATTCCTTGAAAGGTGTGTCCCCGGAACGAACGAGGAAGGCGGTCGAAATCATCGGGCAAAACGGCGGGAAGGTCATATCCATGTACGCCGTTCTGGGTGAGCACGATCTGGTCTTTACCCTGCATTTCCCCACCACCGAGAAAGCCCTGGCGGCATCCGTCGCGCTGAACATGCTTACGGGCATTTCCTTTACCACGTCGCCCGTGGTCGATGTCGAACAATTCGATCGCATGATCTCCGAGATTAAAAACCTGTAACACCATCCGATGCCTGAATGGATCGCGTAACCGGCCGTGCCTCCAACGGCTAACGAATTTTTCTCAGACTCATGGGTCCGTGATACCGTTCACACTGAAACCAGCAACGGATTCCCAAAACAAAGAGCAAGCAACAGGGGTAAGATCCGGGTGGCCCGGCACGGATCGAATCGGAAAAACAGTGCATGACAGGGAGGTCAGGCTTTGGAAACAGCAACGGCTGAAAAAAGTCGTTTGACCTCGATAGACATGCTGCGCGGTCTTGTACTGGTGATCATGGCGCTCGATCATACGAGGGATATGGTTATGCGTCCGCTCAGCGCGGATTATGGCGCAGCAGTGGACTTCGCAAGTTCCGGAGCTGCACTGTTTTTTACCCGCCTGGTCACGCACCTTTGTGCACCGACCTTCGTGTTGCTTGCGGGCGTGAGTGCGTACCTCTACGGTGCATCACGAAAGAGGCCCACGGTCGAGATAACCCGGTTTTTGTTGAGTCGCGGCATATGGCTCGTATTCATCGAATTGACGGTGATCCAGTTTGCCTGGGCATTCAATCTGAGGACGATGCATATTCTTCAAGTCATCTGGGCAATCGGCTGGTCCATGATCGTGCTGTCCGCTCTCGTCTGGTTGCCTCGAATTGCCATTGGGGCCTTCGGAGCGCTGATGCTCGTGACGCACAATGGACTGGACAGTATTCAGCCGTTGCTGTCCGAGGCTTCTCCTCTCTGGGTACTTTTTCACATTCCGGGTCGTCTCACCATTGGGACGTGGGACTTTTTGGTCATCTATCCCCTGATCCCGTGGATCGGAGTGATGGCGCTCGGTTATGCAATGGGTCCGTACTTTGTCGGTGAAAATCCGGAACGGCCGCATCGCCTCCTTCAACTCGGTGTTTTCCTGACGCTCATCTTTGTCGTTCTTCGTCTGACAAATCTCTATGGCGACCCGGTAAAATGGGTTCTCCATCAGAATCTGGTCGATACGCTCATCAGCTTCCTGAGTGTGACGAAGTACCCGGTGTCGCTTCAATTCTTGCTCATGACACTCGGGCCCGCGCTGATGCTGCTGGGATACTTTGAGCGAGTCGGTGGGGGTCTGGCGCAAAAACTGGTAACGATCGGCCACGTCTCGTTTTTCTTTTACGTTGTCCATATCTACCTGATCCACTCCGGCGCCGTTTTGATCGGGCTCTGGCAAGGCCTGGGTGTGCGCGACATGGCCGTATTTTTTCTCGATTATCCAGCCCAATTCGGCCTCTCACTGGCGGGTGTCTACGTGGTGTGGGGCATGGTCATTCTGGCCATATATTCCGCTTGCGTATGGTTTGCCGGGGTAAAGGCAAGGCGTCGAGACTGGTGGCTATCCTATCTGTAATGGAGGACATGGGGTGCCCGTTTCGCTAAAGACGAATAAGACAAAGCATGAGAGGCTCCATATCCCCTCAAATTCAATTTCCTGCTTGCGACTCATTTCAATTGTAAAGCTTCAATGGGCATCTTGTCGCTCAGTCAAAGAGCAGCAGGCCTAATGTCATCCCCGCGCCCTCAACTATGTCATCCTCGCGACGGCGGGGATCCAGTCCTTTGCCTGACCGCGAGGAGGCAACGGCAAAGCCTCAAAATGCCTTGACGGAAGGTCCCCGATGTGTAATCATTACATCATAATAGTAATCATAGAGGCTAACATGGTCAGAACACAGATTCAACTGACGGAAGAGCAGGCCCGCGCGCTGAAGGAAATCGCAGCCGCCCGCGGAGAATCCATTGCGGAAGTCATCCGGCGTGCCGTCGACGGAGTGATCCGTTCGGGCATCATGATGCCCATCGACGAGAAGCAGAAACGGGCCATGGACGTCATGGGAAAATTCAAATCCGGAAAGCGCGACGTCTCGAAGCGCCACGATGCCTACCTCGTGGAGGCGTACGACAGATGAGGGTCTTTGTCGATACGTCGGCCTTTTACGCACTTCTCGATCGAGACGACGACAACCATGCCAGGGCGCGTAATGGATGGACCGAAATCCTGGAGGGCGGAACGTTGGCGGTGACGAGCAGCTACGTGCTCGTGGAAACGGTTGCGCTCCTGCAGAGCCGCCTCGGGCTGGAAGCCGTGCGGGCGTTCGAGGACGCGATTGTCCCCATCCTTCACGTGGAATACGTCACAGATGATCTCCATCGGCTGGGAATGGCCGCCCTGCTTGTCGCATCCCGGCGAAGGCTAAGTCTGGTTGACTGCATCAGTTTCGATATCATGCGACGCAACGGGATCGACTCTTCATTCACTTTTGACGGTCATTTCAAGGAACAGGGCTTCCGCCTCATCCCCTGACCCGCCCTGACGTCCTCTTTCCATCCCCGCGCAGGCCTGGATTCAACGTTTCCCCCCACCAACACAGTGCACAGTGCCATAGAACTGCTGATTACGAATCCGTTGTTCTCGCACATGCCATCCACGCCCCCGCGCGGGGGGCGACCGTAAAAATCTAACCGGATAAATAGGGACGCCGGATAAATAGGGACGGGTATGAATTAATCACTTATTCCTGCAGGTTGAGCCCGCGCTTCTCCGCGAACACTTTGCCCCGGGCAACCGCCTTTGTCACCGCCGCCTGACATATGCCCAACTCCTTTGAAACCGCCACCGTGGTCAGGCCCAATTCCCGAACTGCCCAGTAGCAGACGAGGCTTCTGGCCTGAACCCGCAGTGGCTCTTTGCAAGGTGTCCGGATCTGCCCGGCATCCAGCCCGATAATCTCGGCCGTCCGCTGTATCACTTTCTCGATGTCAAAGCCCTTGGCCTTGAGCCGGTAGCGTCGCTCCAGGCTTTCATGCTGGGCTTCCAAAACCGCTGCCACAAAATCGCTGTCCCCCAATATGCGCTCATCGCCTTTCAGGTGCTCTTTGAGCTTCCGAAGCGACGTCACCGCACGCCAACCGCCCATGCTACGGATCAATCCGCCACCGGTCAGCTCCGGGCGCCTGCCCATGTCAACCCCCTTTTCAACGAAGGCGTGATAGGTTTTGCGTGATTCCAATAGTCGCCTTCCAAAGAGGCTAAGAATCCTGTCGACCTCCTGCCAGTCATTCGAGCATTTACCCATGAGAGCACTGTGGCCGCCGTACGCGTAGGAATCCAGTTGATCCAGGGTCTCGACGAGCTTGGCCCGCAGCGGGTTTAAATGGATATAACGCACCAACTCCAGCAGGTACAGATCCTCCTGGCAGAGGATGGACTTGTAGCGGTTATGAAAAAGTTGACCGATCCGTCGATGTCTGCGATTGTATGCTCCGGCATATCCGCTGAGCAGCCGCTGCATAACGGTTGCGATCGGCGTGCTGCCGGTCCTTAGCAGCAGATGAAAGTGGTTGGGAATCAAGGCCCAGGCGTAACAGAAGCTCTGGGTCTCTTTCAGAACAGTCCCGAGACGCCGGATGAACGCATCGCGATCAGCATCATCCCGAAATATCTTCCGCCGCTCGATTCCCCGGCAAATGATGTGATGCAACGCACCGGATGCGTCTATGCGGGCTCTTCGTGGCATCGGGCACTTCCTATCACAGGGTATAATCCATATAAAGTAATATATTCATACCCGTCCCTATTCTATACCTATTCTATACCTGAATGATCCACCCTTTAAAAGTTCAAAATGCCCACACCAACAGCAAAAAGACGCAGTCCAACCTCAATGGTCATCGCTGCCCCGGGTGTCGCATTCGCAAATACCGCTCACGCCATGTTCAGGATGCCGGCGTAGACGATGTCGCCGGTTGTCTTCGAGATACCGATGAGCATCGTGCCGCCGTCGACGACCAGGAAGGGGTCCAGGCCGCACTCGACGATCCAGCAGTCCTTCAGCGCCGCGGCAAGCTGTTTGTCTGCGGCGAAGTACGCCTCGAACCCTTCCGGGATCCCATCGACGATGCCGCTCACGGCGAATGCGCCCTTGTCCGCCAGATAGGCCTGGGCGATCTGCAGGGCATCCTGCCGGCTGATCGTCGGTTCCTTCTTCCGGGGTTTGGCCTTCGCCTTTGTCACCGCGCCGGCTGTCCTTTTCTTCTTTTTCGTTTCCGCCATGGTCGCACACCGTCTGTCGTTACGGTTCAAACAAGTCGGTGCCCCTCGACGGAAGGGCACCGCAGGACAAACACCATAGGAAGGGGATTATTCCCCCTCACCCTGCCCTCTCCCGCGAAGGGGAGAGGGGAAATGTGGAAGGAGCCCTCTGCGTCGAAAGGAAGTGGACTTCCCCCTCACCCTGCCCTCTCCCGCGGAGAGGGTGAGGGTGTTTCTTCCATCGATAACCCTCTCAATCGTGGATTGCCACGTCTCGCGAGGCTCGACTCGCAATGACACACGGACCCTACTTGTGCAGGATCCTGTAGTCCACGACGGATACTCCCTTCTCGTAGACGATGACCGGGTTGAGATCGATCTGGTCGAACCCGGGGTAGTCCTCGACGAGCTTCGAGAGCTTCTGCATCACGTCGATGAGGGCCGCGATGTCCTTCGGGGCCTTTCCGCGGGCTCCGGCCAGCAGAGGGTAGCCCTTGATGCCCCGGATCATCTTCTCGAATTCGCCGGGTCCCGCCGGAAGCAGGCAGAACTGCACGTCCTTGTAGATCTCCGTGAAGATCCCGCCGAGACCGAACATCATCGAAGGCCCGTACTGCTCATCGCGGATCACGCCGAGGATGACCTCGACGCCGCCGGGCTTTGCCATGGGCGAGAGCGTGACCCCGTCGATCCGGGCGCCAGCGGCCTTCTTGCCGACGGTCGCCATCATGGCCTCCCAGGCCTTCCGGACCCCGGAGGGATTGATGCCGAGCGCCACGCCCCCCACGTCCGTCTTGTGGGAGATGTCGGGCGACGAGACCTTGAGGGCCACGGGCCGCGCGAACCGCCTGGCGATCTTTACCGCCTCGGCTGCGTTTTTCGCGGGGGCCGACGTCACGGCCGGGATCCGGTACGATCGCAGCACGCGCACCGCCGCGGGGCCGGGCATGAGCCGAAGCTTCGGCCCCTCATCACGCGTTTCGTCTTTCCTGTGGACTTCGACCTTTACGGGCTCTACCTCGTCGTAGGCAAAGAACTGCGCCAGGGCCCGCACGCCCCGCTCAGGGGTGGGGTAGACGGGGATTCCCTTTGCGTGCATCTTGAGGGCCTCCTCGCGCTCCACCTCGGCTCCCCCGCAGTAGACGATCAGCTCGCCCCGGCCCGTGACGATGTCCGAGGCGCCGTGGACGGGGTCGCCAAAGATGACGACGCTCGTGTCGTAGTCGGACTTCGCCTCAGCGATCGTCTTCGAGTAGAGGCTGGGGTCCGTGATGGCGTCGCCCGTCAGGTCGATGGGGTTCGTGAGGCCGCAGTGCGACGGGAGGAACGCCCGAAGGCGGGCCTTGAGCTCTTCCGTCGGGAAGGGGACCTCGAGACCGTACTTTTCGGCCTCGTCGATGCCGAGGATCGCGGCGCCGCCGGAGCTCGAGATCATGAGCAGTCGCCTCCCTTTCGGCTTGTCCATGTAGGCAAGGCCCTTGGCAAAGTCGTAGAGTTCCTCCAGGTTGTCGGCCCGCACGACGCCGTATTTCTTGAAGATGGCCTGGTACATCTCGTCGCTTCCGGCAAGGGACTTCGTGTGGCTTTCGGCCGCCACCCGCCCTCTCGCCGTGCGCCCCGCCTTGAGGATCACGACGGGCTTGGTCGCCTGCGCAAGCGACTCGATGAAGGCGGCGGGCCGTTTCACGCCCTCGATGTAGCAGGCAATCACCTTTGTATTGGGGTCGTCGTTGAAGTAGCGGATGCAGTCCGACTCGTCCACGTCGGCCCGGTTGCCGAGGCTGACAAAGCCGCTGAAACCCAGGTGCTCGACGCTCGCCCAGTCGATGAGGGCCGCCCCCACGGTGCCGCTCTGGGAGACGAAGGCGATCCGGCCCCGCGTGGTGATGAGCGGCCAGGACCCGCAGAGGCTGCTGTAGGGGATGT
Source organism: Syntrophaceae bacterium UBA5744 (assembly GCA_002419215.1). Classification (GTDB taxonomy): domain Bacteria; phylum Desulfobacterota; class Syntrophia; order Syntrophales; family UBA2192; genus UBA2192. The sequence goes on along the minus strand of DIFQ01000139.1, from coordinate 35,765 downwards.
TCACCCCCTGGCAGTTGGGCCCGATGAGACGGACGCCGTTCTCCCTGCCCGCCTTCGCCAGCTGGGCCTGGAGCTTCTCCCCATCCGCGCCCGCCTCGGCAAATCCCCCCGTGATGATGACGGCGGACTTCACACCCGCCTTGCCGCACTCCTCGATGGCCCCCACGACCATCCGGGCCGGGATGACGACGACGGCCATGTCCGCGGGCGTCGGGGTGGCGCCGATTGCCGGGTAGGCCTTGAGCCCCAGGATCTCGTCGGCCTTGGGGTTGACGGGATAGATGGGCCCCTGGAAGCCGGCGTGGATCAGGTTGTAGAGGATGTCGTAACTGAGTTTTCCGGGCGTGCTCGAGGCGCCGATGAGGGCCACGCTTGCCGGCTTGAAGATGGCATCCAGCGATCGGATCGATTCCATAGGTCCTCCTTTGTCGTGCGGTTGCGGTGAAAGAAAACGGCGGGTCCCCCTGACAGGACGGGTGAATCCTACCACAGTGCCCGTGCATTTTCTACGGGGAAGTGACCCTGCAAAAATACGAAATTCGGCGTATCCAGTTTTCCCGCGGAGGACCGATAAACAGTATATCGCCTTCCCGCTTGCCGCCCTGACCGGATTGTACCGGTTTGTCCCGGCCCCTCCCTGTTCCACGGAGTGGTCCATGTTTTGCATCCATGCGTCAATACTGTCTTCGGGGGTTAACAGTGCCATGAAAAAGGGTCTATTTGGGAATAAAATCCTTGCCGTACTCGTCATTCTGCTGTCTGCCGTTTTTGCCGCTTCCACGGCTTTCGCCAATGATATCGAGCACATTCGTGCAGCTATCCAGGAAAAGGGAGCCCACTGGGAAGCCGGTGAGACCTCGATGTCCGCGCTGCCGGATCATGAGCGAAAGTGCCGCCTGGGACATGTCAAACCGAGACTTACGGGAAAGGAGCCGGTCCTGACCGCGGACTCTACCGGCTCGGGCGGCGCCGCGGCGGCCTACACGTATTTCGACTGGGCCGACCCGATGAAAAAATACGTCACGCCGGTTCGCAACCAGTCAAGCTGCGGGAGTTGCTGGGCTTTTGCGTCGGCAGGGGCGCTCGAGTCCTACGCGCTGATCAAGAACAACCTCGCTGGGCAGGACATCGACCTCTCGGAGCAGGTCCTCGTCTCGTGCAGCGGCGCCGGGAACTGCGGCGGCGGCTCGATCGGATCGGCCTCCAACTACATCCGGGACAATGGATTGCCGCTCGAGGGCTGTTTCCCCTACACGGCAACGAACAATCTCTGCACGTCGGCCTGCTACACCTACCAGAGCGACACCTGGCGCATCCAGAGCTGGGCCTACGTGGCGACGACCTCGGTCAGCGTGGAGGCCCTCAAGAATGCCCTGGTAACCTACGGCCCGCTGGTGACGACAATGGACGTCTACGCGGATTTCTTCAGCTACCGCGCCGGGATCTACTCCTACGCCTCCGGCACCTACCAGGGCGGGCATGCCATCCTCATCGTGGGCTACGACGACGCGTTGCAGTGTTTCAAGGGGAAGAACAGCTGGGGAACCGGCTGGGGCGAGGCGGGATATTTCCGGATCGCCTATTCGGCGGTTGGAAACCCCGTCTATTTCGGCGAGTTCACCATTGCCTACAACGGCGCCGCCCCCCAGCCCCCGCCTCCTGAGCCGGCTCCGCAACCGACGTCCTGCACGTTCACCGTCACGCCCTCCTCGAAGACGTTCACGGACAAGGGGGGCAAGGGGAACATCAGCGTGACAACGGGCACCGGTTGCGCCTGGACGGCAACGAAAAGCGTCGACTGGATAGGCTTCAAGTCGGGCACCTCGATGACGGGAAGCGGGACCGTCTCCTACACCGTGGCCCCCAATACGACTACCAGCATGAGAACGACATCGATCGACATTAACGCAACGGGGACCTCCTCGGCGGCGGGATCCGTCTCCATCATCGAGAAGGGGAAGAAACGCTGAGTTCGTTGTAAGGCATCCCGCTCGCAGTAGAGGCTTCCGGGCGAGGACGTACGAGGAGGAAGGGGAGCAATCACCCTCACCTCAATCCTCTCCCCTCAAGGGAGAGGAAGATCAGGGTCGTAATTTCCAAGAGACGCTGATTTCGTTGCCGATGTGACGACAAATGGAGCCACTCCGGCAGCCGGATCGGAAAACCCCCGATCCGGCTGCTTTTTTCATTAAAGCGTCGGGGTTGTTGAGCCGATAGACAGGAAAGGTGCAGCCGGTCAGGCCGCATCCCGTGAAATCGTTGTCCCCATATCGAGCGGAGGCGGCACCGTGGAGACGCAGCGCGACTTTTCAAAATATGCCCTGAGCCCCGATGAGCTTCGGGAGAAACAGGATGAGCTTGCGCGTCTCGGCATCACCCGGGAGCAGATCGTCAAGGCCCTCAAATCGGCCGCTCTGAGGCCGGAACAGCGGGACCGGTTAAAAAATACCCTCCCCCTTTACGAGCAGAAGATCCGCTCGCTGCGCGAACAGATCATCGCCAATGAACTGCTGGGCAACCTCAACCCCGACGAAGTCAGCATCCCCACCCACTACCAGGACCGGAAACGATGACGTAATCGGCCCGGAGTGCTTCCCGCTGAACGCCCTGTGTTCATCTTTCGCCATAAAGCCGGCGAAGATCGGAAGATCAGAAGTGAGGAAGAGCGGATAAAACAGGAGAGAACGATATCTGCTCCGCTCTTCTGCTCTTCCTGACTTCCTCCCTTCGTAATCAACAGGGCTCCCGATACCCGGATTTCAACGGATACCCCCACGAGAAGACCTGTCGATACCCGTTCGCCTTTCCTCTTGCGAATCCCCTGTCTGTTGGATATAGGAGTTTGGGGCGTGGTACATCAAGGGGTCAAGAGTTCGAGGTCATCAAGATCCGCTCGTTCACTCGAGACAGTGCGTGCGATGGCCGGTTCCGATCTTCCTGGCTTCTTAACTTCCTGACTTCCATCTTTTCAAGGAGGGTCTATCCATGAGGCATCGCACGGCGGGAAAGATCACGGACAATCTGTGGTACCTGGGCCGCGAGGAGTCGGGGATTTACCTCCTCGAGGGCAGAAACGGATCGATCCTGATCAACGGGGGGCTTGCGCACATCCTCCCCGACGTTCTCGAGCAGATGAAGGAATTCGGGATCGAACCGGCAAAGATCACGAAGATCCTGATCCTGCACTCTCACTTCGACCACATCGGGGTCATCCCCCACTTCAAGCGCAACTGGCCGGCCATCGAGGTCTGCGGCTCGTCGGAGACCTGGAGGATTCTCCAGATGCAGAAGGCCATCGACATTGCCAATCAATTCAGCAAAATCGTGGCGGACAAGATGGGGCTCGGGGCGGCACTCGAGGGTTTCGACTACGCCTGGCGCGACGACATCACGGGAAAAACCGTGGCCGAAGGGGACCGGATCGATATGGGCGGAACGACCCTGAACGTCCTGTACACGCCCGGGCACACGAACTGCTCGATCACGGCCTACGAGCCCGATCGCAAGGCTCTCTTCGCCTCCGACGGAGGCGGCATCCCTTACCGGGACGGCTCCTTCGCCTCGGCGAACACCAACTTCACCCAGTACATGGAGAGCCTCGAAAGAATGAAGCCCCTCGCCGTGGACTATCTCTGCGCCGACCACTACGGCTACGTCACGGGCGAGGACGCCCGGGGCTTCATCGACCTGACATTCCGCGAAGGGAAGAAACTGCGCGCCGTGATGGAGGGGATTCTCAAGGAGAAGGGAAACGTCGACGAGGCCGCGAAGGCCATGAACGTCCTGTTCTACCAGGAGTGCCCGGACTACTTCATCTCGGCGGACATCCTCGAGGGGGTCTTCAGACAGATGATGAAGTTCCTCGAGAAGAACCTGCAGTCCTGAAGGATAAACCCGTCGTCAGGCTCGAGCATGGCCATCGGGCACAGGAGCATTCCGGGTAATCGTTTACCCGGATAAAAGGGGGAGGGTCATGATGCGTGCGCTGCTGCTTGCGTGTTTTCTGCTTGTCAGCCTCCTGGGGTCGCAGGGCTATGCGGCCGATACGATTGAAGATTACGATGCATGTTTCAAGCTCGGACAAGAAGACCGGCTCAAGTGTTACGACGGGATAGCCGAGCGGAGACTAAAAGCTTCGGCCCCCTCTCCCGCCCCCGTTTCGGCGCCGGTCACGAAACCCGATGCACAATCCGCGGCCCCGGCGGCGGCCGGGGGGCTAGCCAAATGCAAAGATTCCTTCTATTCCGCCGACCGGCTTCGCTGCTATGACGAAGTAGCAAACTACAGCTGGTGGAGATGCCTGACGGACTGTGTCTGGGAAACAGGGGAATCGCCGGCGAAAAAGGCCGACGGCGTCGACGCCTGCAAAAAAATCTGCGACGATTCGGAGCGTCTCTACGAGTACGACAGAATGGCAGGCCTCAACCCGAAGCCGCCGAGCAAGTCGAGCTATATGTCGAAGGCATGGCTGCTCGACGATGAAAGCCGTGAAAAGGCTGGACGGTGGGCCATCCGTGCCCACCGGGAGAATTACTTTCTGATCTACACCTACAATGGCGCCCTGGACAAGGAGCCCTACGAATCGGTCAACCCGGGCACGGAGCTGCAGGACGCCGAGTCCAAGTTTCAGGTCAGCCTGAAAATGAAGCTCCTGGAGGACATCCCGATCCCGTTCATCAAGAAGAAGGCGGATCTCTGGGCGGCCTATACGCAACTGTCGCAATGGCAGTTCTGGAACTGGAGCAACTCCGCCCCCTTCCGGGAGACCAACTACGAGCCCGAGGTCCTGTTCAACACCCGGATGGGCGACGACCTTGTCCGGCTGGGCCGGGACCCCCTTAAACTCCAGTTCATCCAGGTCGGACTGAACCACCAGTCCAACGGCCAGAGCGAACCCCTTTCGCGGAGCTGGAACCGCCTCATGGCGAACTTCGGCTTCGAGTGGGAACCTTTCGACGTCGTCCTGAAGACCTGGTACCGGCTGCCCGAAAGCGCCGAGAACGACGACAACCCCGACATAGACGCCTACCTGGGATACGGCGAGCTCTGGGCCGGATACCGTGGAACGACATGCGGGATCGACTACCACTTCGGCCTCATGTTCCGCAACAACCTGCGTTTTGACGACGACAACCGCAGCACCCTGCAGCTCGGGTTCGATTTTACCTGCATCGGGCCTCTCAATTGTTACATCCAGTACTTCACGGGGTACGGCGAGACCCTCGTCGACTACAACCACTACACGAACCGCATCGGTGTGGGCGTGATGATCAGGGACTGGTAAGGGGTCGGCATGCGCGAACGAATCACCCTGCGCAGAGCGCTCCTCGGGCTTGTCGGCCTCGGCCTTGGCGCCGCCGCGGCGTTTCTGTGGATCGAGCCCGCGCAGGCCGCCCGGGATGTGGATTTTTCGGCCCTCGAGAAAGGCATCGTCGAAGAGGTCAACCTGGCGAGGACGAACCCCGGGGCATACGCCTCCTGGCTGAAGGGCCAGAGGAAGTACTACCGGGGTACACAGCTGAGGCGGCCCGGCGAGGTCACCGTCCGGACCAAGGAGGGGCTTGCGGCCGTGGACGAGGCGATCCGCTGGCTCGAAAAGCATCGGCCCGTGGGAGCCCTCGGTGCTTCACGGGGCCTGTCGCTTGCCGCGCGGGACCTTATCGCGCCCCAGGGGGCATCGGGCGGATTCGGTCACACGGGGCCCGACGGGAGCACGCCCTCCGAGAGGATCGAGCGCCATGGCCAATGGGATTCCGTCATCGGCGAGAACGTCGCCTACGGGCAGCGGACGGCGCGGGACGTGGTGGCCGCCTTCATCGTCGATGACGGCGTGCCCGGCCGCGGGCACCGGACAAACCTCTTCAATGCGGCATTCCACGTGATGGGCGTCGACTGCGGTCCCCATTCCGCGTACGGGACCACCTGCGCCATCACCTTTGCGGGAGGCTTCCGGGAAAAGGCCGCCCGCTGATCAACACCGACCCCGGATTGTCGTTTCCCCCGAATCTTTCCTTGCAACTCACCTGTCGGCGCTTGCGCGGCCACCGTAATACCGCAGAGGCAGGACAAGCCCGAAGAAGGGCAACAGGTACATGGCTGCAGTCATCGTCTCCCGGGGCCCGAAGAACTGCGCCGAAAAGACGATCATGAGCACGTTGTTCATGTGGGCGATCATGACGGCGCCCGCCAGGCGATCCTCCACGGAACTGAGGCGAAAGAACAGGATGCCGGCGACGGCGTATATCACCGACAGGACGATGCACACGAGGCAAGCCTCGGCGATCAGCGTGGGTTCGCTGTAGAAAATTTCGGCGTACTTCGAGAAGACGCCGAGGTTGATGAGTGCGAACATGACGAGATTCACCGGGTAGGCGCGGCGGTTCGCAGCATCGAGCAGATGCGGCGCAAGCCGCCTCAGGATCTGCACGGCGGCGATGGGAACGAAGATGGCCAGGGCCAGCACCCGGAGCATGTCCCAGAAGGACAGGTTCACGCTCTGCGAGAGAACGAGTTCCACGACGGCCGGGAGGCTGAAAGGCACCAGGACCGAGGTGATGACCGTGACGACAAGGACCCGGGCGCTGTTGCCGCCCACGAGGTTCGACATGAAGGGCGCCACGACGCCCGTGGACACGGCCGTCAGCAGGAGCGCCGCAACGGCATACTCGGGCATGACGAACCGAAACAACCCGTAAAGGATCACGGGCAGGATCGCCATTTTCAGCACGACAAGGGAAAGGATCGACAGGCTTGCCCGGCGCAGGGCCTCCCAGACCTCCTCGAGCCGGATGGAGAGAAAGCTCATGAAGAAGAGAATCATGAGGCAGAGAAGGGGGTAAGGCTGCAGGAAGGCGAAGACCTGCGGGCAGCAGATGCCAGCCGCCATAGACGAGAACACGACGGCAAGCAGGATGACATCCCTCGGGCGGAACGGGAACGTCATGGCGGATTGTCTACTCCTTGCCCGGCGGCCGGCGGCGGACGATCTGGTTGCCGATCACCGTAAAGACCGTCTCGCCCTTCTGGTTGTACGTGGAGTAACGGAGCCTCACGATGCCCCGGTCGCCGGCTTTCGAGGGCCTGAGTTCCAGGACTTCGCCTGCGGCTCGCAGCGTGTCGCCGGGGCGGACGGGCTTGAGCCACTTCAGATCGTCGAACCCCGGTGAGCCCAGGCTGTTTTCGGAGTTGAGGGCGCCCGTCATCAGAAAGAGGCGGAACGTGAGGGCGATGGTGTGGATACCGCTCGCGATGAGCCCCCCGTACGGGGTCGCCCTCGCAGCCTCGGCATCGACATGGAAGACCTGCGGGTCGAAATGCATGGCGAAGTCGATGATCTGGCCCTCCGTCACCGTCATGCCCGGCGACTCGAAGCGGTCGCCGACCTTGAAGTCATCGAAATACAGCGTGCTCATCCGTTCGTCCCTCCTTCTTCCTCGCGCCTCGGTCCTCGAGCCTCGAACTTTCCATCGGGTACATGAAAGCCGGGACAACACCCGGCCACTCTTCTTATACCATTCGCGTTTTCTTCGTGCAAAACAAATCCCCCTGCATCCCGGGGGGACGGAGGGGGATTTTCTACTCAAGCGCACCACACCTCGCGAGGCTCGGCACAACCGCTTCGCGCCGGGATTCGGGAATCGGGTCTCGGGACAAAGATACAACCAAAAAAGTCATCGCGAGGCCGAGCCTGTCGAGGGCGCGGCGATCTACGATTTCCCTTTTTCTTATATCCAGAAGCCGGATTCCTGAATCCTGAATCCCCTGATTCTTCACTCAGGCACTTCTTTTCCGTCACTGGACCCTTTTCAAAACAGGTACTCCGTCGAGACCCTCACCCCGTGCTGATGCGTCCGGCTCGAGGGCTCACGCACCACAAAGCCCGTGTAGGTCCCATCCGCATAATAAAATCGCTCCCAGGGGCTTTCGCCAATCTCGCTGTATTCGTACCACGGCGTTACCGTGAAGGCCCAGTTCACCCGGGGCCGCCAGCTCACGGGCAGCTCCACGAGGCCGCCCGGCCGGTTTCCCAGTCGCAGCGTGGTGTTGGCAAAGGTGTCGTCCTTGTAGGAAATGGTCATGCGGCCGTCGAACATGAAGTTCACGGAGGCATTGAGCCCGATTGTAAATCTCTCCGCCATCGGGTAGAGGACCTTGACCCCCACGGGGAGGTACCACCAGCTGTAGAATTCGTTGTAGCCGATGTCGCGCTTCCAGTAGCGCCAGCCCACTCCCGCATAGGGGGTGATGGATACAGGGAGATTGCCCTTGAAGGTATGCCCCGCGTTGATTTCGAGGCGGGCGAAATCGTTGCGGGTGGTGTCCTTCAGCGGTGCGCCGCCCATCGTGGAGCCGTCGTAGTCCGTGTCATCATCGGCCACCGACGCGTCGCCGAAGGCCCGGAAGTAGAACCGGTCGTCGGCCATGTAGCTGTAGCCCAGCCGCACCTGGGGGACCCAGCCCGTTTCCGTGCTCTTGAGGGGAGGGATGAGATCCTCCTTGTAGTCATAGCGGGACCAGGAAAAGGCCAACTCGAAGCGGTGCGGGATGGCGAAGGCGATGCCCCCGGACTTCAGGTAGCTCTCGGCCTCCTTCACTCCCAGTCCGGCCGCCTTTTTCAAATCCCGGTCAGCCTCTGCAGTGCGCCCCAGCCTGATATAGACGCGGCCGCGGTTGTTGTATCCCTTCCCGTAGGCATCGTCGATTTCGATGGCCCGGGAGAAATCGAATACGGCCTCGGCCGGCCGGCCGAGCCGATCGTTCACGAGGCCGCGGTTGTTCCAGGCATCGGGGTCCCGCGGATTGAGTTCGATGGCCCTGCTGAAGTCGGCCAGCGCCCCGTCGAGCTGATTGAGCCCCATGCGGACGACGCCGCGGTTGTAGAACGCCTCGGCGGCCCGGGGATTATTGTCCACGATGGCGCTGCACGCGGCGATCACATCTTCCGCTTTCGCCGCTCCGGAGGAAAAGCAGGCTTTGTATACGGATGCATCGAGCCTGGCCGGCTCCGCCTGCGCCGGCGCTGCGGAAGGCGCAACCAACAGGACGAGCAGGCAAACAACAATACGCTGTCTCAGGTTCATCGTCGATTTCCCCCAAAAGGTTGCGATATGAATCTTCCAGACGGAATGCCGTTCTGATTGCAAATTGCATACCCCGTGACGAGAAGCCACGAGCCGCAAGCTGCAAGGCAAAAAATACCTGCAGACGGCATCGGCATTGCGCTGACCGGCAGCGATGGCTCCTGTTGTGAATTGACAACACCCCCGAGACCCTTCTATACTCTCATTACCCTCACCGTGAAAGGAACGGCCATGCAGACAAAGAAGATAACGTTTTCTTTTCTTGCGCTCCTTGTCCTTCTGGCCTCACTCGGCCTGACCGGCTGCGCGAATCAGGCAGGAAGCGAAGCGGGGACGCTCATTGCCCAGGATTTCAGAAAGATGGACAATGACGAGCTGCTTCTCTACTACTACCGCCTTACCGAGGAGATCGACCGCCGGGAGCGCTCGGGTCCCTCTTCGTCCGTCGGTATCGGCATCGGCGGCGGCAGCTGGGGCGGCGGCTGGGGCTCCGGCAGCGGAGGCGGCGTGGGTGTCGGCGTCTCCACATCGACTCCCGTCGGAGGCGGCGGATCCGACGAACTGCGAAACCGACGGGCCGAGGTCCGCGTGGAGATGCAGCGCCGGAACATGAAAACACCTTAGAAGACAGGGTTTCGGGTATCGGGGCTCGGGTATCGGGATGGTATAAGATTTCATCTATAAACAATCTTTAGTACCTTCAGACCCTATACCCGAGACCCTAGACCCAATTCAGACTTTGCCCCTCATCCGCCCGGTTCCGGGCACCTTTTTTGCAGACTTCAGCTCCATAAACCGGTCATTGCATATGGGCATTGGCGATAATGCAATCCGAGAGATTGCCTCGCCATGCCCGCAATGACGATCCCAAGGGTCCATGCCGACGACGTCGAAAGCAAAAAAGAAAGCAAATTCAAAGTCTCCCGGTGCAAAAAGGCGCCGGTCCCTCAACGCGATTCTCGGGGAGAACCGGACGCTCAAGGCCTGGTTGCGCCCCGGGAAAGGTTCCCCGTCGGAGGCCTTTGTCATCCTGGCCGAGGGGCTTTCATCGAAGGACCGGGAATTTCTTGCCTCCGCTGCCGACTTGGTCGTCGATCCGGGCGAGGACCTCCTGCGCCGCATCGCGGCGCTCGAGCGCGAGAACAGGCAATTGAAGTCGCTCAGCCTGAGCGACGACCTCACGGGGCTGTACAACAAGCGGTTTTTCTCGATCCAGCTCGAGATCGAGATGGCGCGGTCACGGCGAACGGGGCTGCCCTGCAGCCTGATGATCATCGACTTCGACAATTTCAAGGAGATCAACGACCGGCTCGGCCACGACGAGGGTGACCGGTTTCTCATCCAGATGGGCGGGCTAATCCGTGAAAAGCTGCGCCCCACGGACTTCGTCTGCCGCTACGGCGGCGACGAGTTTGCCGTCATCATGCCCGCCACGTCGCTGCTGGACGGCATCGGCATCGCGAATCGGCTCAGGGAATTCACTGCCCACTTCACCTGGAAGATGGCCGTGCGGGTCTCGGCAAGCTTCGGCCTCGCCGCCTTCGAGCCATCCAGCCCGGTCGGCGCTGAAGAATTCTTCAAACAAGCCGATAGTGAATTGTATCGGGCCAAGAAGGCCGGAAAGAATCGCATCAGCCACCCCGCACAGGCTTCGACGCAGGCCCGCCAGCGGGGGGCGGTGGCGCGCAACGAACGTGAGGCGCTGTTCAGCCTGGAGACGGCTTCGCCAAGCAGAGGGTGAGAAGGTGAGAGGGTGAGAACGTTGGATGAAGCTGTGGCAAGAAAGCCTGTTCTCCGCTTGTCCAACCTTCTTACCCTCTTACCCTCTTACCTTCTGCGTCGATACCGCGCCGCGCGGAGTGCCGGTTATGTGAGAGCGAAATGACCCCTGCCCCAAGCAAGACACCGATCATCGCCACCGTCACCAGCGGCAAAGGCGGCGTCGGCAAGACTTTCGTCACGGTCAACCTCGCCACGACCCTGGCCGCACAGGGCCGGAAGGTTCTCGTGGTGGACTGCGACCTGGGGCTCGCCAATGTGGACATCATGCTGGGCATCTACCCGCAGCTGACCCTGAAGGATGTCCTCTTCGGCCAGGCACGCGCGGAGGACGTCATCATCCCCGTGAAGGGCGGGTTCGACCTTCTGCCCGCCTGCTCCGGCGTGCGCGAGATGGCCCAGCTGCTCTACGAGAAGATCCAGATCGTAAAAAACGTGGTCCTCTCCCAGGAGGGCTACGACGTCATCCTGCTCGATACGGGAGCCGGGATCGCCGAGACGGTCCTTCAGTTCAATCTGCTGGCGCCCCGCAACATCGTCGTCCTCAACCGGGAACTCACGTCGATTACCGATGCCTACGCCATGATGAAGGTCCTGCATCAGGTCTTCGGGCGGGACACCTTCAGCCTCATCGCCAATGCCGTGGCCGACGAGCGCGAGGGGCAAAAGATCTTTCACCACGTGGACGGGATCGCACGGCGGTTCCTGGGGTTTTCCCTGGATTACCTGGGCCCCATCTGCCGGGACGAGGCGGTGCCGAGATCCATTCTCCGTCAGGAGCCTCTCGTCCTTGCCGACCCCGGATCGAAAACAGTGGCCTGTTTCGACCGGATTGCCGGGGCCGTAAGCCGCTGGGGAAAGCCCCTAACCAAGGGTCTGGCCGTGCCGACACCGGAGCAGGTTCCCCGGGGCGTATTGCATTGACAAGCCACAAAGGAAAGCAAGTGTCTAAGTGCTTGAGTGTCTAAGTGTTTAAGTGAAGAAACCAACATTCGGCAGTTCCTGGCCCAGTTATGATCTCTTTTCTTCACTCAGACACTCAGACACTTTTTTTCACTAAGACACTTTTTTGTTCCCAAAATATTCATGGACATTTCATGAAAACGTGCTAGTTTTACTTATTACGCAATATGTTCGCGGTTTCATGGAGGTTTTCATCGATGAAAAATGCCAAGGGTAAACTTTTCCTGACCCTCTGCCTTCTTTTCACGCTGTTCATTGTCCTCGGCCCTTATGGCGACAGCCGGGTGTCGGCTGTGGACTCATCCACGTATAAGAGTCTCAAGATCTTCAACGAAGTCCTCGACATCGTCGAGAAAAATTACGTCGAAGAGGTCAAGCAGAAGAAACTGATCAACGAGGCCGTAACAGGGATGATCAAGTCTCTGGACCCCCACAGCTCCTTCCTGACACCGGAGCAGTACAAGGAGCTCCAGGTGGACACGAGCGGGACCTTCGGGGGGCTGGGGATCGTGATTGCCATGCAGAACGACCAGCTCACCGTCGTCTCCCCCATCGAGGACACTCCCGCCTTCAAGGCAGGACTCCAGTCCGGCGACCGGATCGTGAAGATCGACGGCCAGATCACGAAGGGGATGACCATCCAGGACGCCGTGAAGAAGATGCGCGGCCCCGAAAACACCAAGGTGACCCTGACGATTCTGCGCAAGGACATGAAGGAGCCCAAGGATTACGTCATCACCCGCGCCGTGATCAAGATCAAGAGCGTGAAAAACAATATGTACGAGGGCAACATCGGCTACATCCGTATCTCCTCCTTCCAGGAATCGACCCTGGATGAGCTTCGGAAGGCCCTCCAGCAGGTCAACGGCAAGTCCAGCGACCTCAAGGGGATCGTCGTCGACGTCCGGAACAACCCCGGAGGGCTCCTCGACCAGGCCGTGAAGACCTCCGACGCGTTCCTCAAATCGGGTACCATCGTCTCGACGAAAGGCCGCGTGAAGGCCATCGAGAGCAAGTTCGTCGCAAAGGATGACGGCACCGAGCCCACGGTCCCCATGGTGGTCCTCGTGAACGAGGGCACGGCCAGCGCCTCGGAGATTCTCGCGGGAGCCCTGCAGGACAACGGCCGGGCCATCGTGCTGGGGATGCAGACCTTCGGGAAAGGCTCGGTGCAGACCGTGATCCCCCTCGAGGACGGCTCTGCCCTGAAACTGACGACGGCCAAGTACTTCACCCCCAAGGGCCGCTCCATCCAGGCCGAGGGCATCAAGCCCGACATCGTCGTCGAGATGATCCGCCAGGCCGACGGCCCCGAGACGGCCGATGCCCAGATGCTGCGAGAGAAGGACCTCAAGGGCCACATCAAAGGGGATCGTGAAACCGAAAAGAAGCCGCCCGAAAAGAAGCCCGCCGAAGTCAAGGACAAAGACAAGGATAAAGACAAGAGCAAGGAGAAAACCGATCTCCAGCGGGACAACCAGCTGAAGAGCGCCGTCGACATCCTCAAGAGCTGGGAGGTATTCAAGCGCATCGGCAAGAACGGATAGCCCGGTACGACCCTTGAAGCGAAGGAAGAAAAGGCGCTCCTCCGGAAGGCGGGGGACGAGGACGGCCCTCGCTCTCCTGATCGCCTGCATCGCGGGCATCGTCGCCGTCTGGCTGATCCCCGGCGGCGATCGCGGCAGCGCACCCGCGCCTCCCGGGGTCCCGCCGGCGGTGGAGAAAACACCCGACGCCGCCGAGTCGGAACGCACCGGCACGCCCCCTGCCGTCGTGAGGAAGGTCGAGAGGAAGAAGATCGCCATTCTCATCGATGACATCGGCTACGATCCCGGGGCACTGAGAAGGCTTCTGGCCATTGATGCCCCCCTGGCCTTCTCCGTCCTTCCGCGCCTGCCCCACTCCAGGTCTTCCGCCGAGGCGATTCACCGCGCGGGGAAAGAGGTCCTTCTCCACCTCCCCATGGAACCTCACGGTTACCCGGACCGCGATCCCGGGCGGGGTGCCCTTTTCGCCTCCATGACGGCCCGCGAGATCCGGAAGACCGTGGAAGAGGACATGAAATCGGTACCCCATGCCGAAGGGGTCAACAACCACATGGGATCGAAGTTCATGGAGGAGCGCGAACCGCTCCGGGTTGTTTTTGACGTGCTGTCCGGACAAGGTCTCTATTTCGTGGACAGCGTGACGACGGAGGCCTCGGCAGCCCGGGAGCTGGCCCGCGAAGAAGCCCTCCCGTTTACGCCGCGGGACCTTTTCATCGACGATGCCGAGGACCGGGGATGGGCCCGGGTTCACCTGGAGAAACTCCTCGAGACCCGCAACGATTGGCACGAGCTTCTCCTGATCGGGCACCCTTACCCAGAAACGGTTGCAGCCCTGGAGGAAATGATTCCGCGGTTCAAGTCCGGGGGAATCGAGCTTGTGCCCCTCTCCGCCCTGGTCGAAAGCAGGCAAGGCCCGGGGAAAAGCGGGCCTGATGGAAACCAGAACAGGAACAGGACACCATGAAAGAAAAGATTCGCAACGCTGCCCTGCTGGCCATCGCCCTCGTCGCGGTGATGGGCCCTGTCGTTCCGGCAGCGGCACAGGACGCAGGGACCGGGGGATCCTTCGGAGAGGCCACCTATCACTATTCCCTCGGCACGCAGCTCATGCTGGACGGAAAACTCCCCGAGGCGGCCAAGGAATATGAGAAGGCCCTCTCTCTGGACCCGAAGTCCGCCTTCCTCGCCGCGGAGTTGGCCTCTCTTTACGTGAAGATGGGGGATCTCGACAGGGCGATTACCGTCTGTGAGCAGTCCCTCATCCACAACCCCGGCAAGGTGGAAACCTACGCTCTCATGGGGAGCATCTACCTCTTCAAGAAGGACTACGACCGGGCCATCGGGGCCTACAAGCGCGTGATCGCCCTCGACCCGAAAAATCACGACGTCTACCTCTACCTCGGCGTGATCTACGCCGAGACGAAGCGCTACGAAGAAGCCGTCGGAATTTTGAAGACCCTCCTCGAGCAGGACCCCAAGAGCGTCATGGGGCACTACTATCTCGGCAAGATCTACGGGGAGATGAAGCTCTACAAGGAGGCCTCGGCCTGGATGGAGAAGGCCGTCGCCCTGAAGCCGGGCTTCGAGTCGGCCCTGTCGGATCTCGCGCTGCTCTACGAAATCCAGAACGAAACCGGGAAGGCGAGGAAGAGCTACAGGCAGCTGATCGATGAGCACCCCCAGCGCATGGCATACCGGCTGCGCCTGGCAAAACTGGACATCCGGGAGAAGAAGTACGAGGAGGCCATCGGGATTCTCGAGGGCGTCCTGAAGCTCGACAGCCGCAACCGCGAGGCGCGCCTCACGCTGGCCCTGGCCCTCATGGAAACCCAAAAGCCCGAGCGCGCCGTCGAGGAACTGAACACCCTGCTGGCGAGCGCCCCCAACGACCACGAAGCGCGCTATTTTCTCGGGGGAGCCTACGAGGAACGGAAGATGATGGACGAGGCACTCCGGGAATACGACCGTATCCCGAACACCTCGCCGCTTTTCGGAAGCGCCCAGATGCGTGCCGGCTACATCCTGAAGAGCCAGGGCAAGACCGGCGAGGCCATCGAGCGGGCGAAGAAGGCCCTGGCCGCGAAGAAGAGCGACGCAGCCCTCTATGGCCTGCTGGCCGCTCTCTATGAGGCCGACGGCAAGCTCGCCGAGTCCGAGACAACCCTCAAGGAGGGGCTTGCGGCGGCGCCGAAGAGCATCGACCTGCGCTACCGGCTCGGAATGATCTACGACAAGACGGGACGCCCCGACGAGGGCATCCGTGAGATGGAGGAAATCCTGAAGGAGAACCCCGACAACCCGGAGGCCCTCAACTTCATCGGATACAGCTGGGCCGACCGCGGGATCAAGCTCGATGAGGCCGAGGCCAAGATCAAGAAGGCCCTGTCCCTGAAGCCCGGCGATGGGTTCATAACCGACAGCCTCGGCTGGGTCTACTACCGGAAAAACCGGATCGACGAGGCCATCCAGTACCTGAAGGAAGCGGCATCCATCCTGCCGGAAGATGCGGCCATCGCCGATCACCTGGGCGATGCGTACATGAAGGCCGGAAAGCCCAAGGATGCCCTGGAACAGTATCAGAAGGCCCTGAAGCTCAAGCCCGACATGAAGGGGCTCAAAGAGAAGATCGAGGGGCTCGAGGCCCGGACGGGCACCCGCAAATGAGGCGTCCACCGCCCCTTAGATTGAGAAGTTAGGAAGTGAAGAAGAGCGGAAGAGCGGATAAGAAAGAAACATCACCGTCGTTTCATGTTTCATTTCTCGTCCGCTCTTCCTCGCTTCCGATCTTCCGCTCTTCGTAAACGCTGCATCCGAAGATTCACTTGATGCTGAAATCCATGATCATACGAAAATCCGCCATCACGCTCGTCGCCTGCTGCCTCATCGGGGCCCTGGCCGGGTGCGCCCATGAAAAGGAGATGGTCGTCTCCGAAGCCGACATGCCTCCCCCGGCAGTTCTCTTCGAAAGACTCACCGCCGATGCCGCTCCCGGCAAGACCCTCGTCGGGATCCTTCATGTCGTGGCAAGCCTTCCCGGTGAGCGCTACACCTTCAAGATCGCCGCGGCGGCGAAACGTCCCGACTGCCTGCGCCTGGAAGATCTTTCGGTCATCGGGCTGCCGGACTTCATGCTCACGGTGAAGGGGTCCGAAATCCGGATGTTGCTGCCCCGTTCGGGGGAGTTTATGGTCGGGACGGAATCATCGGAGCCGATCCGGCGCATCTTCCCACCCGCGGTGAAACCGCTGGACCTCGTGGCCCTCCTGTACGGCCAACCCCCCGGGATCTTCAGCGCGAAGGGCCTGAAAGGCTCCATCGACGGAAACCGCTTCCGCCTCGACGTGTACGCACAAGGCACGTGGGCCCAGTCCCTGTGGGTCGATCCGGTCACGGGCCGCCTGGCGAAGATTGAAATCGCCGACGGTCATGGAAACACGGCATACCGGGCCCTGTTTCACGACGCCGTGGAAGTGGGCTCGCTGACCGTGCCCGCCAGAATCGAGATCGAAACGGAGGGGATGGCCAAGGTCCGTCTTTCCCTTCGCAACGCGGACATGGAACTCGTCTCGCGGGACGACGACCCGGATTTCTTCCTCCTCAAGCCCCCACCGGGAATAACCCCCAAGACGTCCAATTAAGAAGGGCGCTCAGCCTTGCGGCCGGCGCCCTGTTGGTCTGTCCCGTCGTTAAGAAGGGTATCGGGACTCGGGTATCGGGGTGGCGAAAGATTCCTTTTATAAAACAATCTTAACGCCTTCAGCCCCTATACCCTATACCCTGTACCCTGCGTTTACTTTTTCAACTCCGAAAGCTTGGCCTTGGCCACCCGCGCCTGGTTGGTATTGGGGTATTTCTTGATGATCTGGTTGTAGACGATCCGGGCGCTCGCCTTGTCGCCGAGCTTCTGGAAAGCCATTCCCTGCTTCAGGAGCGCGTACGGGACCTTGTCGCCCGAGGGGTAATCCTTCACGACTTTCTCGTACTCCACGATGGCCCTTTCATACTTCTCCTCGACGTACCAGGTCTCACCGACCCAGAACTGGGCGTTGTCCGAATAGGCCGTCTTGGGATGCTGCTTCAGGAATGTTACGAACTCCTCCCGGGCCTTGACGTACTGGCCTTCCTTGAAGGTCTTGTAGCAGGCGTTGTAGGCCGCCTCCACGTCGTTTTTCGGCGCCCCCGGCGCCTCGGCTGCGCCGACGCCCTGCCCTTCGACCTTCGCGCCGTTGGGGGTTTCCTTCTTCGCAATGCCGAGGAAGTTCTCGATGTAGCCGATCCGGAAGGACATGTCGTCCAGGCGGCTCTTGATGTTCTGTCCCTTTCCCAGGCCGGAGAATTCCTTGTTCATCTCCTCGACCTGGCCCCGCATGGTCTGGACGCTGTCCCGGATGCTGCCGAAGTCGGCGCCCAGATCGGCCTGATTCTTCCTCAAATCTTTTGTCGTCTCGCCGTAGTTCTTCTCGAGCGCATCGAGCCGGGCCTGGAGCTTTTCCACGTCCGATCGCTGGGACGTGATCTTGCTGTCGTAGTCCCGTTGCGTCTTCTTCAGATCGTCGGTCGTGGCGCAACCGCCTATCCAGAGAAGGAAAAGCGGAATCAGAAGGATGATCGTTTTTTTCACGGTGAGACCTCCCATGGCGAGCTGCTTTCTATCGGTAAACGAAGGTCGCGTTGCGATTCTTGTGCCAGCAGGCCTCCGTCGCCTCCGAGCAGACCGGGCGCTCCTCGCCATAGCTGATGGTCTTGATCCGCTTGCGGTCGATCCCGAGGTTCTGGAGATAGCGGGCCGCCGCATCCGCCCTTTGCTGGCCGAGGGCGAGGTTGTATTCGTTGGTGCCTCGGTCGTCGCAGTTGCCTTCGATCGTGAGGGCCTTCTTCGGGCTTGCCTTGAGCTGAGCGGCCACCTTGCCCAGGATCTCTCGGGCTTCGCTGCTGAGTTCCGCACGGTCGAAATCGAAATAGATCCGCGAGAGATCCTTCAGGCTGGCCGCCTCGGCTGCCGCCGCCCTGTCGCGGGCCTCCTGGTCCCGAATGGCCTGCTCGCGCAGGGCCCGTTCACGGGCTTCCTGTTCGGCCCGCTGCTTGGCCAGTTCCTCATCCGAAAGCCCCGGTTTCGTCCCGGATTTCGTCACATCCTCCTTCGTGGCCTTCTTCGGGGTGCTGCACCCGCTTGTCAGCGTGACGGCCAGCACGAACGCCATGAATACCGCCAGAAGGATCCCGTATCGTCTCATTGACATTCCTCCTTTGAACCCTGCGGGCAAGATCAGGCAAGTGCCCGTAAGGTGTTTGCTTTTGACGAGACTGTCTTAAACCATACCTCCGGTATCGTCAATAGAAATTTAAGTGGGGAGACCACGTGGGGGACACGTAGGCATCGAGTCCCTCGTGGATCACGCGCACGTTGGTGCCGTTGGAGTTCATGACGCAGACCCTGGACTTGCCGCCCAGCCGAGAAACAAAGGCGATGTAGCGCCCGTCGGGGGACCAGGCGGGGTTTTCGCAGCGGCCGTTGGTCGTAAGCTGGACGGGGGTGCCGCCCTCGGTCTCCAGGACCATGACCTGGAAGGTCCCGCCGGCCCGGCCCTCGTAGGCGATGCGATTGGAACGGGGATGCCAGGCCGGCGAAGTGTTGTAGCCCCCCTCGAAGGTGAGCCTCCGGACATTGGCGCCCGTTGCGTCCATGACGTAGATCTGTGGCGTGCCTCCCCGGTCCGAGACAAAAGCGATCTGCTTGCCGTCGGGGGACCAGGTGGGCGAAACGTCAATGGCCGGGTCGTTGGTCAGCCTCGTCATACGGCTGTCGGCGAGATTGAGGATGTAGATGTCCTCGCTGCCGTCCTTGCTCGAGGTCACGAGCATCCGTTTCGAGTCTGTCGACCAGGTCGCGGGAAGATTGAGACGGCCCGTGGAGAGGATCTTCCGTGTCGTCCGGCGGTTGAGATCCATGACATGGAGGTCGGGGGCGCCGTCCTTGTAGGAAAGAAACGAAATCTGCTTGCCGTCGGGCGACCACTTCGGCGAGAGCGTGATGGAGTGGTAGTTCGTGAGCTTCACCGGCTCCGTGCCGTCGAAGTTGACGTAATGGATCTCCGACGAGCCGCCCCTCTTGCCGGTAAAGGCGATCTTGGTGTCAAAGAGACCCTTTTCGCCCGTCAGGGCCACGAGGATCTCCTGGGCAAACCGCACGATCATCTCCTTGCGCTCTTCCACCTTGCCCGTGTAACGCTTTCCCACGATGAGCTTTCCCTGCACGACGTCGAAGAGGCGGCACTCCAGGGTGAGGTCGCGGCCGCTCACGGTGAACCCGCCCGTCACGAGCGACTCGGCGCCGATGCCCGTCCAGGCCGGAAACTGGATGTTCTCCGTGGAGATGCCGAGCCTGGTCTGGTCGACGAGAAAGCCCTTGCGGTCGAGGATGTTGAAGAACCCCGTGATCTCCAGCGTCTTCCCGAGCGTGTCGGCAAACCAGGGCGAAAGGCTCTCCTGGCTGCTCGCGTTGTTCATGTTCTTGAACGGGGTGATGGCGATGGGGAATTTCTGAGCCGAGGGGGAGTCGATGTTGATGTAGACCTTGCCGTCCGCCGCAGGCACCATCGCAGCAAGCCAGAGGACGAACACAAAAAAAAGAACGATGCTGTTTCTTCTCATCGTATCTTCAAACCTCCCGATTTTCTTTATCTCACCGGCAACGTGCCTGGATGGTTTGCCTCCATCGACAGCACGGTGCTCGAAAGAACGCGAAGTTAGGAAGTGAAGAAGAGCCGAAGAGCGGATTGGAAAATATTCACTTCTTTATCTGAATCCGATCTTCTTAACTTCCGATCTTCCGATCTTCACAAACGTGACCTCTATGCTGAACGCCCAGCGCCGCAAAAGATCGAGCGACCGATCAGCGGCGATAATCCGCCGAGCGGAACCGAATTCCCAGATCCACGCTCGCATCCTGGATCCAGGACGGCAGCGGCGGGAAAGGGTCCGATTTCCGGATCGCCCGGTATGCCGACTGGTCGAAATAGTTGTTTCCCGAGCGCTTCTCGAAGCGGATCTCGGTCACCTGGCCGTTGCGCAGGACCCTCACGTCGAGGACGGCCTCGAGATTCTTGTCGGCCAGGATGCTCTGCGGCAGGGCCCAGTTCTGCCGGACCTTGGACCAGATCTGGGCATAGTACTGGTTCATCAGCGAAGCCGTGTTGCCCTGTCCGGAAAAAGGCTGGCCGCCTGCCTCCTCGGATTCGGCTTTCCTTCGCATCTCGTCGATGGCCTGGTTGAGCCTCGCCGCGTCCTGTTTCTTCGACGGCGTATCCGACTTGAGCAGGGGCGTGGGGGTCTTCGTGACGATGCTCTTCTTGAGGACGATGGCATTGTCCCTCGCGCTCTCCTTGAGAGCCGCGCTCATGACCTCCCGTGATAGGGCCGTCGTGGCGCTCTTGCCCAGGCTGGCCGGGGCGCTCACCAGGTCCACGGAGTAAGCCGGCCCGAAGGTCCATGTCCGCGAGGGAAAGGCAGGGGAAAAGAAGAGCACGGAGAGGGCAATGGCGTGAATGAGAAGCGAAAGCAGGATGGCCGTGTTCAGGCTGGATGCGCCGCCACTTCTCCATCTGAGGATTTTCACCGTCATCTCGAATCCCTGGGCGGTTCCGTGATCATGCCCAGCTTGTCGATACCGGCTTTGCGGACCTCGGACATGACCTGAACGACAAACCCGTACGGAACCTCTTTGTCGGCCCGCATGAAGAGCTCCCGGTCCGTCCTCGTCTTGAAGATGCTCTCGAGCTTTGTGCTGAGATCGGGAAGCGCCGTCTTGAATTCGTTGATGAAGATCTCCTGCTTGCCGTTGATGGTCAGCACGAGCTTCTCTTCGCTGACGTTGATGCTCTTGGCCTTCACGCGGGGCAGGTTCACGTCGATCCCCATCTGGAGCATCGGCGCCGTGACCATGAAGATGATCAGCAGCACCAGCATCACGTCGACCAGGGGGGTCACGTTGATCTCCGAGAGCGGCTTGTGTTCCGTGTTGTTCTGTCTTCTGAACCTTGCCATGGCCTATTTCTGCAGGTAATGCCTCTCGATGATGTTGAGAAACTCGGAAGCGAAATTGTCCATCTCCAGGGAGATGTTCCGGATGCGGTTCAGGTAGTAATTGTAGAATACCACTGCCGGGATGGCCGCCGCAAGGCCGAAGGCGGTGGCGACGAGGGCCTCGGAGATGCCGGGCGCCACCACGGCAAGGGTGGCCGACCCGCGGGCGCCGATGCCGCGGAAGGCATTCATGATGCCCCAGACGGTGCCGAAAAGGCCGATGAAGGGGCAGGCGCTTCCCGTCGTGGCCAGAAACCCGAGAAGGCTCTCCAGCTTGGAGGACTCGGTGCTGCAGGCCCGGTGG
This sequence comes from Syntrophaceae bacterium UBA5744, assembly GCA_002419215.1. Taxonomy (GTDB): domain Bacteria; phylum Desulfobacterota; class Syntrophia; order Syntrophales; family UBA2192; genus UBA2192. The sequence goes on along the minus strand of DIFQ01000139.1, from coordinate 14,010 downwards.
AGGGCTCGCTCCACATTGTCGAGCCCTTTCATCTCGATGGTTGCCGATCCCGAGGGATCCAGAAGATCCTGCGACGTCCCCTTCGGGGCCCTGTTGATCTTCCCCAGTTCGAGATAGCCGGCCCGGAAGACTTCCGCGATCGTGGAGTTGGGGTATCGCTTCGACTCGGGCATCACGTCCGAGAGCTTGCTCGAATTCATGTAGGCGTCGAGGAACAGGTTGTTTTCCTTCTCCGTCTTCGAGACGAGGCGGTACTTCATCAGGATGATGGCCCAGGAAACGATGGAGAAGACAAGCAGCAGAAGCAGGACGAACTGCACCATCGGTCCCGCATCGACGACCATCTGGAGGAGATTCCCCCGGAATTCCCCCCCGAAGTCCACGGCGGAAACCGCAAAGAGTGTACCCATTGACGACCTCCGGGTCAGACCGGGCTGTTGCCCCAGATGCGATGAGACGATGGAGCGACCCGTCGCATCCATCGCCTTTGAACAGCCCCGGCAAGGATATAAAGTGGCCTATCTGTAATGGATATCGCCTGCGATGTCAACACCCTTTTCGCGCCGTGCGCAGCACAGGGCAACGGGTTCAGGGGACAGGGTTTCGGGTGTCGGGACTCAGCACGTGAAGAGGGGTATCGGGTCTCGGGTCTCGGGTCTCGGGATGGAATAGGACTTTGTCTATAAATAATCTTCTTCCTTCCCTATACCCTATACCCAAGACCCTATCCCCCCTTCTTCACCGGCCGTCTTTACGGATTTCTTGACTCATCCGCCCCCCGTCTGCTATATACGTTCAACGCCTTTTAAGAGCAATCCTGAGAGATTGAAAAAGGTCGCTCCCATGACTGTAAAAATTGGTTCCTGCAGGCCGAAGACGAAGGACCTTCCCGGGTGAGACGGGAAGGTTTTTTTTTGGCCTCCGGGCGGTCGCGGGGCTTAAGACCGGAGAGGGGAAAGGCATGAAAAAGCGAAAGGTCGTCATGGATGCCGAGGGGATAGAGCGCTCGCTCACGCGGGTCGCCTACCAGATCCTCGAGAAGAACAAGGGGGTCGAGGACCTCGTCCTGATCGGGATCCAGACGGGCGGGATCCTGCTGGCAGAGCGCCTGGGCAAAAAGATCTCCGCCATCGAGGGGGTCCCGATCCCCGTGGGAAAGCTCGACATCACGCTTTACCGGGACGACATCATGAGGTCCGGAAAGCAGCGCGCACTCGGCAAGACGGACATCCCCTTCTCGCTCAACGGCAGGAAGGTCGTCCTCGTCGACGACGTTCTCTTCACGGGAAGGACCATCCGGGCGGCCATGGATGCGCTGATGGACTTCGGCAGGCCCAGGCTCATCGAGCTTGCCGTGCTCATCGACCGTGGTCATCGCGAGATCCCGATCCGGGCCGACTTCGTCGGGAAGAATCTCCCCTCGTCGCAGTCGGAGGAGGTCCTCGTCAAGCTCTCGAAGCGCAAGACCTCGGACGCAGTCATCATCGAGGAAACCTTTTAGCGGACAGGCCGGGTACAGGGTCAAGGGTTCAGGGTCCAGGGGTGGAAAAGACAGATCAAACCCCGCACCGTGAGACGAAATCCTGCGGCCTTCGGAGAACAGCAAGAAATTCCAAGCTGATCGTTCTCATGGATTCATCCATCGGGGTTTGACATGAAACTGGCCAGAAAAGATCTCCTGGGAATCCAGGAATTGAGCGTCGAGGAGATCAACCTCATCCTCGACACGGCGGACTCCTTCATCGACATCTCCACGAGGGAAATCAAGAAGGTCCCCACGCTGCGCGGCGTGACCGTCGTCAACCTCTTCTACGAGCCGAGCACGCGGACGAGAACCTCCTTCGAGATCGCCGCCAAGCGGCTGAGCGCCGACACGATCAACATCGCGACCTCCACGAGCAGCGTCGTCAAGGGCGAGACCTTCATCGACACGGCCCGCAACCTCGAGGCCATGAACCCGGACATCATCGTGCTGCGCCACAGCGCCGCCGGCTCGCCCCACATGCTCTCCAGGGCGGTCCGGCAGTCCGTCATCAACGCGGGCGACGGCGCCCACGAGCACCCCACGCAGGCCCTTCTGGACATGATGACCATGCGCGAGAAGAAAAAGCGCATCTCCGGCCTCAAGGTGGCCATCGTGGGCGACATCGCCCACAGCCGGGTGGCCCGTTCGAACATCTACGGACTGACCAAGATGGGTGCGAAGGTGAGCATCGGCGGCCCCATCACCATGATGCCCCGATTCATCGAACGCCTCGGCGTCGAGGTCCACTACAGGCTGGAGGATGCCATCCGGAATGCCGACATCATCATGATGCTGCGCATCCAGCTGGAGCGCCAGGAAACGAACCTGTTCCCCTCGCTGAGGGAGTACGCCAGGTACTACTGCCTGAACCGCCGCAACATTGCCGCAGCCAAGGACGACGTCCTCATCATGCACCCGGGCCCCATGAACCGCGGCGTGGAGATCTCGCCGGAGATCGCCGACGGCCCCTACTCGGTCATCCTTGAACAGGTCACCAACGGGGTGGCCGTGCGGATGGCCCTGCTCTATCTCTTGTCGGGAGGTAAGTGATGACAACGCTGCTCAGAGGCGGAAGGGTGATCGACCCCTCCCAGAAGATCGACGACATCCTGGACATCCTCATCGAGGGCGGCAGGATCGCCGCGGTGGGCCGCAACCTCGGCGACGACGGAAAGGGAAAGAAAAAGGACCCGGGAATCACGGTCCTGGATCTCAAGGGAAAGCTCGTCGTCCCCGGGCTCATCGACATCCACACGCACCTGCGGGAGCCCGGTTACGAATACAAGGAAACCGTCGAGTCGGGGTGCGCGGCTGCCGTGGCGGGCGGCTTCACCTCGATTGCCTGCATGCCCAACACCAACCCCGTGAACGACAACCGCTCCGTGACGGAGTTCATCCTGAGGCAGGCCCAGAAGGCCAATCTTGCCAACGTCTACCCGATTGCCGCAGTCAGCATGGGCTCCGAGGGGAAGAACCTCGCCGAGTTCGGCGATCTCAAGGAGGCAGGCGCGGCGGGCTTCTCCGATGACGGCAAGCCCGTCATGCACGCGGGGCTCATGAAACGCGCCCTGGAATACGCCCATTCCCTCGAACTGCCCATCGTCGCGCACTGCGAGGAGCTGCAGCTCTCGAAGGGGGGCCTCATGAACGAAGGGCTCGCCTCGACGGAACTGGGCATGCCCGGGATCCCCACGATCTCCGAGGACATCATGGTGATGCGCGACATCCTGATCGCCGAGTACGTGGGCACCTCCGTCCACATCTGCCACGTCAGCTCCGCCGGCGCCGTGCGCATCATCCGGCAGGCCCGGGAGCGCGGCGTGAAGGTGACGGCCGAGACGGCTCCCCATTACCTGCTGCTGAACGACGAGGCCCTCAAGGGCTTCGAGACTGCCTACAAGGTGAACCCGCCGCTTCGCAGCGCCGAGGACGTGGCCGCCGTCCGGGCGGGGCTCCGCGACGGCACGATCGAGGTCATTGCCAGCGACCACGCGCCCCACTCGGCCATCGAGAAGGAGGTGGAGTTCGAGTATGCCGCAAACGGCATGGTCGGCCTTGAGACCTCGCTCGGGCTTTGCTGGAAGCTCGTCGAGGAGGGTTTGCTGACCCCGTCGGAGCTGATCGCCCGGATGACGGTGAATGCCGCCCGCGTTCTGCGGATCCCGAAGGGAACGCTCAAGAAGGGCGCCGATGCCGACGTGACCGTCATCGACCCCAGGAAGTCCTGGACGGTGGACATCGGGACATTTCGTTCGAAGAGCCGCAACTCGCCCTTCAACGGCTGGAAGCTCCCGGCCAAGGCGGTCCTCACGATCGTGGGGGGGGAGATCAAGTATAATGAACTGTGAAAGAAAGGGTACCGGCAGATGAAGAGGGGTATCGGGTATCGGGACTCGGGTATCGGGATGGAATAGGATTTTGTCTATAAATAATCTTCTTCCTTCCCTATACCCTATACCCGAGACCCGAGACCCTAGAGTTGATGCCCGTGCGATTCAGATGAAATCTACGCTGAAAACGAGAGCCATAGTTTTACGCTCGCTCGATTACGGCGAGTCGGACCGCATCCTCACCTTTCTCACCGACGAGTTCGGCAAGCTCAAGGGGATCGCCAAGGGGGCGCGGCGCAGCCGCAGGCGCTTCGCCAACGCCCTGGAACCCTTCTCGCTTGCCACCATCCTCTTTTCCCGAAGGGGCCGCGGGGGGCTTGCCCTCATCGAGGCAAGCGACGTCATCAACCACTTCTCAGGCATCCGGGCCGACCTCGACGGGACCCTGGTGGCCGCCTACGTGGCGGAGCTTGCCGAGCACTTCTCCGTGGAGGGCAAGAAGAACCTCCCCCTTTTCGATCTGCTCACGGACTTTCTCGGTTTCATCGAGTGCGGGCAGATGACGGAGACGGCGGAGAGGTTCTTCGAGCTGAGGCTGCTGAAGTCGGCGGGATTCGAGCCCGTTCTGGACCGCTGCGTGACCTGCGGCACCCCGCTGGAGTCAATCGAGTCGCCCCGCTTCGACTGCAGGGAGGGAGGCATCCGGTGCGCGCGCTGCACCATGAACGGCCCCGATTTCATCCCCGTCTCCATCGGCACGCTCAAGACGCTCCTGCTGGGCCGGGACATCGACTTTACGCGGATGCCCCGCGTCGGCCTCTCGGGACCCATGGCCCGCGAGAGCCGGGAGATCCTCGGCTGTTTCGTCCGGCACCTCACGGGACGCGAACTCAAGTCCCTGAATGTCCTCGCGGAAATCCGGAAACGGTACACGCCGTGAGGAAGAGGTTGAGAGGGTTAGAAGGTAAGAAGGTTGGGGAAGCGGAGCACCGGAGTCAGGCTGTCAGCCCCTCCACACTTCTTACCCTCTTACCCTCTCACCTTCTCTTTTTCATTGACAGGCCCCCCTCTTAGTGCTACTTGTCGCGCTTGACATATCCCCGTTTTAACAGGCGTTTTGAGCGACGGGGCGTTTTTCTGATTAACCGGCGGCCTCTCCGGGCCGCATGACGGGAGGTAACGGACGTGACCTTTCAGGAATTGGTTCTTTCCCTCGACAAGTACTGGGCCGACCAGGGCTGCATCATCCAGCAGCCCTATGACCTCGAGGTCGGCGCCGGCACCTTCAACCCGGCGACCTTTCTGCGCTCCCTGGGCCCCGAGCCCTGGAACGTAGCCTATGTGGAGCCGTCCCGGCGGCCCACCGACGGCCGCTACGGGGAAAACCCCAACCGGCTCCAGCACTACTACCAGTACCAGGTCATCATGAAGCCCTCGCCGATGAACATCCAGGAGCTCTACCTGGACTCGCTCAAGAGCTTCGGGATCAACCCCCTGGAGCACGACATCCGGTTCGTCGAGGACGACTGGGAATCGCCCACGGTGGGCGCCTGGGGCCTGGGATGGGAAGTATGGCTCGACGGGATGGAGATCACCCAGTTCACCTACTTCCAGCAGGTCGGCGGTATCGACCTCAACCCCGTCTGTTCGGAGATCACCTACGGGATCGAGCGCATCGCCATGTACCTCCAGGGCATCGACAACGTCTACGACCTCGAGTGGGCCCACGGGGTCAAGTACGGCGACGTGCACCACCAGGGCGAGGTGGAGTGGTCGCACTACAACTTCGAGGAAGCCAACATGGAGATGCTCCGGAAGATCTTCGACATGTACGAGGCCGAGGGGATCCGGATGGCCGAGAGGGGTTTCGTGCTCCCCACCTACGACTGCTGCCTCAAGTGCTCCCACACGTTCAACCTGCTCGATGCCCGGGGGGCCATCAGTGTCGCCGAGCGCACCACCTACATCGGCCGGGTGCGAAACCTGGCGAGGCTCAGCGCCGAGGGCTACCTGAAGCAGCGCGAGAAGATGGGCTTCCCGCTGATGGGAAAGTTCCGAAGATAGGGTATCGGGTATAGGGGCCCGGGTATAGGGACGGAACCGGTTCCTTTTATTGAAGCACTTAGACACTCAGACACTTAGACACTCATTCACTGGAGTTTCAGATGGCTAAAGAGTTGTTTCTCGAAATTGGGACGGAGGAGATCCCCGCGGCCTTCCTGCCGAAGGCGATCGCGGACATGGAGGAGATGATCCAGAAGGAGTTTGCCGCTCACCGCATCAAGCACGGCAAGGTAAAGGCCGTGGCCACCCCGCGGCGGCTTGCGCTGTGCGTGGCCGGCGTTGCCGAGAGGCAGGAGGATCAGCTCATCGAGAAACTCGGGCCCGCCAGGAAGGTCGCCTACGACGAGCAGGGCAACCCCACGAAGGCCGCCCTCGGCTTTGCCCGGGGACTGGGCATCGACATCTCCGAGGTGGAGATCATCTCGACCGACAAGGGCGAGTACATCGGCGCCCGCAAGAAGCTCGAGGGCGAGGACACGATCAAGCTGTTGCCCGCGATCCTGCCCAAGTTCATCCTCTCGATCCCTTTCAAGAAGTCCATGCGGTGGATGAACCTCGAGATCCGCTTCGCCCGGCCCATCCACTGGATCGTGGCCCTCTGGGGCGGCGAGGTGGTCCCCTTCAAGATCGAGAACATTACGTCGGGCGATCTGTCCCGGGGGCACCGCTTCATGAGCCCCAAGCCCTTCAAGGTGAAGGGATACCGGGACTACCTGGCGAAGACCCGCAAGCGCTTCGTCCTCGTCGACCCCGAGGAGCGCAGACGCATCCTCCTCGAGGAGGCACGGAATGCCGCAGCCCGTGTGGGCGGGAAGATCCTCGAAAACGAGGATCTCATCGGAGAGGTCTCTTTCCTCGTCGAGTACCCCTCGGCGGTGCTCGGCAACTTCGAGAAGGACTACCTGAAGCTCCCCAAGGACGTCCTGACGACGACGATGATCTCGCATCAGAAGTACTTCCCCGTTGTCGACGCCGACGGCAACCTCATGGCCCACTTCGTGACGATCAACAACACCGTGGCGAAGGACCCGGCGGTCGTGGCCCGCGGCAACGAGAAGGTCATCCGGGCGCGCCTTGCCGACGCGAAGTTCTTCTTCGAGGAGGACCAGAAGATCCCCCTCATGACCCACTTCGAGGAGCTCAAGAAGGTCGTCTTCCACTCGGCCCTCGGCACCTCCTACGACAAGGTCATGCAGTTCCGGGAGCTGGCGGCCTGGATCGCCGACAAGGTCAACCCGGCCCTGAAGGACAACGTGGACCGCACGGCCCTGCTTGCCAAGGCCGACCTCGAGACGAAGATGGTCTACGAGTTCCCCGAGCTCCAGGGGACGATGGGACGCGAGTATGCCTTCATCCAGGGTGAAAACCCCGTCGTCGCGAAGGCCGTCTACGAGCATTACCTGCCCACATCGGGCGGCGGCGATCTTCCCCGGACCGAGGAAGGCTCCATCGTGAGCATTGCCGACAAGACGGACACCATCGTGGGATTTTTCGGGATCAACGTCATCCCCACGGGGACGGCCGACCCCTACGCCCTGCGCAGGCAGGCCCTGGGCATTATCAACATCATCCTCAACAAGGGCTACCCCATCGAGCTGCCGGAGCTCGTGGACCGCAGCATCGCCATCCTGAAGAAGAAGTTCAAGCGCACACCCGAGGAAACGAAGAAGGACGTCCTGGAGTTCTTCCGGAGCCGCTTCTCGAACCAGCTCGTCTCCCAGGGACGCCCCTATGACGTGGTGGACGCCGTGCTGGCCACGGGCATCTCGGACCTGGTGCAGGCGATCAAAAAGATCGAGGCCGTCGAGGCGACCAAGGGCGACCCCGACTTCGAGCCGCTCGCCGTGGCCTTCAAGCGGGTCAGCAACATCCTGAAGGACTTCAAGGACGGCTGCGTGGACCCCGTGCTCTTCGAGAACGAGGCCGAGCAGACGCTCTACAGCGCCTACATCGAGATCCGGAAGAAGGCCGAGGCCCTCATCGAGATGGGCAACTACAAGGAGGCCCTCCTCGAGATGGTCCGCCTGAGAAAACCCGTCGACGCCTTCTTCGAGGCCGTTCTCGTCATGGCCAAGGACGAGAAGGTGAAGTTCAACCGCCTCTCGATGCTCGAGGCCGTGGCGAAGCTCTTCCACAACGTGGCGGACTTCTCGAAAATCGTAACTGAAAAGTAGGGGATCGGGTCTAGGGTAAGGAAAAAATAAAGGATCGGGACGATCATGTCTCCGATCCTTTTTTTATCCCGTCTTGTCTCTAAACCCGATACCCGAACCCCGATACCCGATACCCTACTTTTTCGCTTCCCGCACGTCGTACATCGTCAGCCGCACGAAGGAGTTCACCTTCTCCGTCTCGATCAGGAAGCGCACCCTCCTGTCGCCGCTGACGAGGCCGATGTCCGCATAGGCCGTCTTGCGGCAGGGCACTCCCGTTTCCAGGGTGTGCGTGACGCACTGCCGGATCGTGCAGCTCTTGCAGTGGATCGTCTGGCCGCACCCTCCCGGCTCCTTCGCGTGCCGGCACCCGAGGACCTCTCCCGCCAGCTCGCCGCAGATCTCGAGCTGCTCTTTGGTCATCATCTTCCGGGCGGCCGCGTTGGCGGCGATCACCCGGGCGTTGTCCTGCACGACGAGCACGGGGTGGCCCAGCTCGTCGAGGAACTCCGACATCGGCTGCCCGAGCTCCCGGACCATGAGGGGGAGGCACTGATCGCAGATGCCGTGCGAGACGGCATCGATTTCCGAGGGCTTCGTCTTCACCTGTTTTTTGCAGTAGCAGCAGACGACGCGAATCATGATCCCGGCTTCCTTTCAGGTCGTGGGTCCGTCCCGTTGGCCGTCACGGCCTGTCGGGCCTCGATTCGGCGAAACGGCACGAGCCGTTGCCTATTAAGCACAGGAAGGCGAAAGATTCAACCGGGAATTGGCGACCGGCTGGACTCCGCTCAGGTCCCGGAGGAAGAATCGGCGAGAGCCGGGAAGACTCTCATTCTGGCGAGGAGAAGATTGTAGACGTTTTGCAGGTGGGACAGGGGACGGCCGGCGATTTCACAGCGGCGGCAGATGATGTCTCCCGCCTTTTCATCTTTCATGCGCCGACGGATCCGCTTGAGTTCCGGGGAGGCGGCGATGGCCGGATAGCTCTGCCGGGTCAGGTTGCCGATTACATGTTTCATTCCGTAATCCATGCAGCACAGAAGAACATCGCCGCTGGGCAGAAGAACCCATCTTCTCAATCGGGGTGATCGGAGGCAAAGAATTCTGCCGGCCTTGTAAAGGGAGGGCATATGCGACACATTTCCAACCCTCGATTTCAGCCGGGACACTTCCTGCGGGTAATGGGGTGTATCGCCCAGGACTCTTCTGGTTACGTCATCCACCCTGCCCAGGGACATTGATTCCAGGCCGGATATACCGGTGCGGCGGATCTCTGCCAGAACGGCCAGATAGGCTTCCGTCGTTTTCAACTGAAAATTCCCGTCGATATCCGGCAAGTGCAGTTTAAATGTAACGAAGGGCACGGCGCCGATTTTTTGCACATCCTCCAACCGCATCCCCACCGCGGTCGTGTACATCGATACCCGGAAACCGCGCTCGTGTGCATAAAGAACCATGTCCGCGCATTCCGGGTTTCCAAACGGCTCGGACATGCCGCAAAATTCGATTAAGACATCGGCGGGCACACTGTCGAGGCACCGCTTGAATGTCTCAAAAGGCAGTACCCGGCAAGCGGAGCGCTCCCTGTAAGCTTTTTTCAGGACCTTCTGAGGACAGACCCTGCAGGAGTTTACACATCCCACGGTCGTGGTAATTTCAAGTCTTTTCGTATACATGAGCGCTCAGTAAATCAATTTCTGTCGTCTGGAACACGAAGCGGCTCTCTTGTCCGGTCCCGGTAAAAAATCATCCTCGACTGCCCGGCGTGAACCGTCAGTGATGCTTTCTTCCCGAGTATTCGATAATGATTCTCTCTACAGGCTGTCGGGCCTCCATGGCATCTCGCGATTGAGTCGTTGAGGATGAGACGTCGCGAGAATATTCTGCAAAACCCGTGCCCTGTCGGGTAAAGGGGACGGATGCCCGCCGGGGAAAAGCCGTTGCCGAGGCAGAGGGATTTGATTGGCATATTTCCTGTATAAAGTACGAAACGAACCTGCCGATAGTTATTCTGTCAAAAATACGATAAGGACGGACCTCGATGATGGACACGGCGAAGATGATGGAAAGGCTGGACATCTCCTCCATAACGGCGCTTTCCGAGAAACTCAACCAGCGCAAGAAACTGCTGGACATCACCAACCAGATCCACGCCGCCCAGAACATCAAGGACATCCTCGTCGAGCACAAGGAAGGCATCCTTGCGCTCTTCAACGCCCTGCTCATCACGATCTACGTGACCGACAAGCCCCGCAACGAGCTCTACTCGCTCTACCTGGCGGGATCCCAGCTCAAGGAGATCCGGCTGCCCATCACGAACCGCAGCATCGCCGGGTTCGTGGCCAACACGGGCCGCGGCGTCAACATCGCCGATGTCTACGACAAGGAGGAGCTCAAGAAAATCGACAAGACGCTCTTCTTCGACGAGGCATGGGACAAGCAGTCGGGTTACCGGTCGACGCAGGTACTCGCCCTTCCCGTCATGCACGAAAACGCCCTCATGGGCGTCATCCAGATCGTCAACCGCAAGGGCGGCGGCAAGTTCACGGACGACGAGCAGGCCCTGCTCGAGGAGATCGCCGAGGTCCTGGGCATCGCCCTGTACAACCAGCACCGCGTCTTCTCGCGGCGCAAGACCCGATTCGATTACCTCGTCAGCCACAACCTCATGAAGGAAGGCGACCTGGAGGCCGCCTTCACCGAGTCGCGCCGGAGCAACGAGCCCATCGATGAGCTCCTCATGAAGCGCTTCCGGATCTCCCGGGAGGACATCGGGCGTTCCATGGAAGATTTCTACCGCTGCCGTTACGTCCATTACAACCCGAAACACCCCATCCCCGACGAGCTGCTCAAGAATCTCAAACGCGAGTATCTCCGCAGGGAGCTCTGGGTTCCCCTCGAGAAGGGCGCCGACGGCAAGATCCGCGTCATCGTCGACGACCCCAATAACCTTCTGAAGAAGGACATGATCGAGAACCTCCTGAAGACGAAGTCCGTCGAGTACTGCGTCTCCCTCAGGGACGACATCATCAAGTTCATCAACCACTTTTACCAGACGCAGGAGGGGGAGAAGTCCTTCAGCGAGCTGCTGGGCGGCGAGGGGCAGCTGGTCGAAGACCACGACGAGTATGAGGAGAACGGCGTGTCCGAGTCGGACAGCGTCATCATGCAGCTCGTCAACCGGATCATCAACGACGGCATCGTCCAGCGGGCCTCCGACATCCACATCGAGCCCAACATGGGAAGGAAAAACGTGGAGATCCGCTATCGCGTCGACGGCGGCTGCCACATTTACCAGACCGTGCCTTACAGCTACCGTGCGGCGATCGTATCGCGCATCAAGATCATGTCGAACCTCGACATCACGGAGCGCAGGCTCCCCCAGGACGGCAAGATCAAGTTCCGCCGATCCAACAACGAGGAGATCGAGCTTCGCGTGGCCACGCTGCCCACGGCGGGAAATCTCGAGGACGTGGTCCTGCGAATCCTCCAGAAGGGCGAGATGATGCACCTGGAGGAAATGGCCCTGTCGCCCTACAACTACCAGAACCTCATCAAGCTCCTCGAGAAACCCTACGGCATCATCCTGTGCGTGGGCCCCACGGGCTCCGGCAAAACGACGACGCTGCATGCCGGGATTCACCGTATCAACACGCCGGAGAGAAAGATCTGGACGATCGAAGACCCCATCGAAATCACCCAGTACGGGATCCGGCAGGTCCAGGTGAACCCCAAGATCGGCCTGGATTTCGCCCGGGCCCTGAGGGCCTTTTTGCGCGCCGACCCCGACGTGATCATGGTGGGCGAGATGCGCGACTTCGAAACGGCCAAGATCGGCGTCGAGGCCTCGCTTACGGGACACCTCGTGTTCACGACGCTGCACACCAACAGCGCCCCGGAGACGATCGTCCGCCTGCTCGACATGGGGATCGACCCCTTGAACTTCGCCGACTCGCTGCTGGGGATCCTCGCACAGCGGCTCGCCCGGACGCTCTGCAAAAACTGCAAACAGGCCTATTCGCCCGACAAGGACGAATACGACTACCTGGCCTACACCTATGGCGAGGAGCAGTTCGCCAAGCTCAACATCCCCTACTCGAAGGACCTCAAGTTCTACCAGCCCGGGGGCTGTAACGACTGCAACCAGACGGGCTACCGCGGGCGCGTGGGCATCCACGAGCTTCTGATCGCTTCGGACAGCGTCAAGCGCCTCATCACGAAAAAGGCGACCGTCGAGGACCTGAGGAATGCCTCCATCAACGACGGGATGTCGACGCTGCTGCAGGACGGCATCAAGAAGGTCATCGAGGGCATCACGGACTTCGAGCAGGTCCGGCGGGTCTGCATCAAGTGAAAACCGGGCATCGGGTATAGGGTCTCGGGTATAGGGTCGAGAAACAACAAGGGCGGGAGACTTGGTCTTCCGCCCTTTCCTTTCAGCCCGAACCCCGAGACCTATGATCCGGAATCCCCTTCCTTCCCGATACCCGAGCCCCTATACCCGATACCCTATCTTTTGATTCGCTCTTTCCACTCCGCGATGAGATTCATGGCCTCGATGGGGGTGAGTGCGTTGATGTCCGTCGAGGCGATCTCGCCCAAAACGAGGCTCTCGTCGTCGGCGAAGAGGCTGAGCTGACCCGTCGCCGGGCGTTTCTCGCCCTTCTTGCGGCGGGCAAGCGTCGGCATCCCGACCTCGTCGAGCTCGCCCTTCTCGAGGTTTTCCAGCACCTCCTTCGCCCGCCCGATAACCTCGTCGGGCACGCCGGCAAGTCGGGCCACCTGGATGCCGTAGCTGCGGTTCGTCGCCCCCTTCATGATCTTGCGCAGAAAGATGATCCTCTCCCCCCACTCCTTGACGGCGATGTAGTAGTTGGCGGCCCCTTCGCGCGTGAGCGACAGGTCCGTGAGCTGGTGGTAGTGGGTGGCAAAAAGGGTGCGCGATCCGAGCTGCGCTGCGTCGTGGATGTGCTCGGCCACGGCCCAGGCGATGCTCAGCCCGTCGAAGGTGCTCGTCCCCCTCCCCACCTCGTCGAGCAGGATGAGGCTCCGGGGGGTCGCGTTCCGGAGAATGCTCGCCACTTCCGTCATCTCCACCATGAAGGTGCTCTGACCCTTCGCCAGGATATCGGCGGCCCCCACGCGGGTGAAGACGCGGTCCACGAGACCGATCCGGGCCTCGGCGGCCGGCACAAAGCTCCCCATCTGGGCCAGGATGACGATGTGGGCCACCTGCCGGATGTAGGTGGATTTGCCCGCCATGTTGGGCCCCGTGATGATCAGAAGCCGGTTGCCGCTTCGGTCCAGGTGCACGTCGTTGGGAACGAAGCCTTCGGCAAGGGGCATCCGCTCCACCACGGGGTGGCGGCCGTCGCGGATTTCGATCGCATCGCCGTCGTCGACGGCGGGTCGGCAGTAGTTGTACTTCTCGGCCACCTCGGCCAGCGATGTGATCGCGTCGAGATCGGCAAGGGCCGAGGCGCTCTTCTGGATCCGCCGGATCTGGCCGGCGATGCGCTCGCGGATCTCGACGAAGAGCTCGTACTCCCGATCCCGCCTCTTTTCCTCGGCGTGGAGCACCGTCTGCTCGTACTCCTTGAGCTCCTCGTTGATGTAGCGCTCGGCGTTCACGAGGGTCTGCTTGCGGACATACTCGGCGGGGACGGCCGATGTCTGGGACTTCGTCACCTCGATGTAGTAACCGAACACNNACGTTGTTGAAGCCCACGCGGAGGCTGGCGATGCCCGTGCGCTGCCGCTCCTTCTCCTCGAGCGCGGCGATCCAGGACTTCCCGTCGCGCGAGACCGAGAGGATCCGGTCGAGCTCGGCGTCGTAGCCCTCCCGGATGATTCCCCCCTCGCGGAGCGTCAGCGGCGGTTCGGCAGCGATAGAGCGCTCGAGCAGGTCGAGGATCTCCGGCATCTCGTCGATCCC
>DIFQ01000126.1 GCA_002419215.1 Syntrophaceae bacterium UBA5744 | reverse complement strand
TTTCGTTCACCGCGGGTTGAACGTTCCGTTCAAAAAGGGGCATTCCGGGGGGCATCCAGGGGTGGGTCGCGCACGCCCCGTTGTCGTCATTTCCTTCATGGATTCAGTATCTTGCAAACTATCTTTTCCCCGCCTCTCCTCCTGGCACAATCCTTTCTATAGGATAAGGCAACAAACAAAAACACCGAGGAGGACCTCACAATGAAAAAGACGCTTTCCACCCTGATTCTCTCCGCAGTCGTCGTGCTGATCACCGCAACCTTCAGCTTCGCCGAGTACGCCGCAGCGGGCGCCGGCAGCTTCCCCTACTTCCACCTGGGGGCCTTGATTGTGGGCGGCATGACGATCGTTTCCCTCAAGCAGAAGTACGAGAAGCTCTACCTGAGCGAGGCGGTGGGCAGCTTCGCGATGTACGCGGTGCTGGTGGCGCTCTTCACGAGCCCCGTGGCCGAGGCGATCAAGAACCTGATGTAGAAAGACAGGCCACAGGCAAAAGGCCACAGGCCGCAGAAACGAACCCTTTAGCCTGTAGCCTGCAGCCTGAAGCCTTCGAGGCGGCGCCAGCAAGCAACCGGTATCCCGATCACAAAACAGGAGGCACGAGCCATGACAGCAACGACCAAGACCAGACCGCGGCAGATCGACTTCTCGCACATCCTGGTGATCGGCTCCTGGGGGTTTGCGATCGTGATTGCCTCGATGCTGGCCCTGTACATGGGGTACCTGCTCGACGAGATGCTTCAGACGCCTCCGACCTTCATGCTGGGGCTGTTCTTCCTGGCGCTGCTGCTCTGCATCGGCAGGCTCTACAAGGACGCCTGGGATAGGATCCCCAAGAGGAAAAAGGCCAATCACTGACAGGGTTCAGGGTCCGGGGTACAGGGTCCAGGGGAAGAAACGACGGGACAGACGGGATAGACTGGATAGACCAGATAGACTAGATAGGTCCTCCTATAGGAAACCCGCCCGGAGAAACTCCGCGGCGGGTTTTTCTTTCTCCTGATCCTGAAGACCGATGCCTGAAGCCTGTCGCCTGCCGCGGAGCGGCTGAAAGGTCCTCCAAGAAAAACCCCCGTCCTGCACACGCGACAGGATGGGGGTTTTTATATTCGGGCCCGAGGGTCGAGGCACGGGGCTCGAGGCTTTTTGTTTTCCTCGGTCCTCGTTCCTCGAACCTCGAGCCTGTGAGTTTCTGCCTCGCAGCGACTCACATAATTTCCATGATCACCTTGCCCACTCCCTTTTCAACCATGCTGAGCTTTTTCGCAATGCCATAGGACAGGTCCACGTCGCGCCCGTCGATGAAAGGCCCTCGGTCCGTCACGACGGCCCGCACAACCTGACCCGTATCGGGATTCGTCAACTCCACCTTTGTGCCGAGCGGAAGCGTACGATGGGCAATGGTGTTGGCGTACATGTTATAGATCTTGCCGTTTGCCATGGGCCTGCCATGATACTCTTTTCCATACCAGCTTGCTACCACCTCCGAGCGCTCTGCAATCTGAGGTGCCGTGTTTTCCGCGCTGTCCGGTATCCGGACACGGATCTTCTGTCCCGGGTTGATGAGGTCGGGATTCGCAATGTTGTTGGCCCTGGCGATCTCCTCTACGCTCGTTCCGAAGGCATACGTGGCAAGCCCCCACAGCGTATCGCCTTTCTTCACGGTGTATTCCGTCCATCGTTCCTGCGATTTCGCGCTCTCGGCGCCTTTCGCGTCGACTTTGGCCGCCGATTGCTGCTCCTCGAGTACCGACTGGAAGGATCCGGCACCCTTGACAACGGCTCCGGCCTTGATGATCCATTTACCCGTTTTCGCGGACTGACCGACGGCATCGGGGTTCAATTGTCGGAATTCATCCCAGGTCACACCCAGCGCCTTGGTGACACGGTCAATCGTATCCCCTCTCTGAATTTTATAGGTGTTCACGCATTCCTCCGTGACGGTTGAAAACGATTGCACGCGCCTTCCCGCAGCTTGCTGCGGGATAATCGATCATAATAACAGAAAAACCCCATCCCTGAGTTTCTGAATTTCTCGCACCCGGGTGCGAGAAATTTTAATTTGATTATAGATGGGCAATCAGGTTTTTCTGATTCTACAGCAGGATTCGTGCCATCGGCATGGGGTTACGGACAGATCATGGCCCGTCAAACGGGGAAGCGCAGATGGAACTTGACTGCTTTCGATGGAGATGTAAAATATTTGATATCTTGGAAAGGGGGGTGGAATGGTGCCTACCTATGAATTCCGTTGTGAGGACTGCAGGAGGGAATTCACTCTTGTCATGAGCATGGCGGAACGCGACAAGGGTAAAATCAGCTGCCCCGCCTGCAAAAAAAAGAACGTGAAGCAGAAGATTTCCACGTTCCAGACCAAGACGAGCAAGAAGAGCTAGGCGGCAGCCCGGGCACTTCCCTAACGCATCGCCTTGTTTTCACGGAGATAATCCGCAGCCAGGAGCAAGGCAAGGGCCGTTTTGCTATCGACGATCCGTCCGTCCCGGATCATCCGCAATGCGTCGGGAAGCGGGCATGTCATGGTTTCGATGAACTCGTCCTCGTCGGGCGGCAACGGCGCCCGGATGAGATCGAAGGCCAGGAAGAAGTGCATGAACTCGTCCGCGTATCCGGGGACGAGATACCCCCCAAAGAGCTTTACCAGGCGCCCGGCCCTGTAGCCCGTTTCCTCGGCCAGCTCCCTCTGTACGCATTCCTCCGGGGATTCATTTCCCTTGTCCATGGTGCCCGCCGGGATCTCGAGCAGCGATACCCCCACAGCGTGGCGGTGCTGGCGGATCAGCACGATCCGCCCGTCGCCGATGTACGGTACAACGCCGATGGTGGGCCGGTGCTCGACACGGCTTCTCCGGATGACCCTGCCATTCGGAAGCTCGATCTCATCCTCGAACAGATTGAAAACAGGCCCCTTGTAGAGCAGCTTCGATTTTCCGCTTCCCGCTTTTCCGTTGCTCATCACCCGTCGCCTCACTTCCTGACGACGAGGATCGGAACCCTTGACTCCCCGTGGAGGACCCCGAAAGTGACGCTGCCCATTACCGAACCGATCCCGCTCTTCCCGTGGGATCCCAAGACCAAGAGGTCGGCCTTCCACCGGCGGGCTTCCTTCAGGATCTCTTCGGCCGGATGCCCCGACCGGATGACGATCTCGGGCTCGATGCCACCCTGCACACACAGTTTGGATGCGTCGGCAAGGTATGCGCCTGCCACCTGCATCAGGTAGTCTTCGACTGACTCGGCAATCCGGGTCGGCGAAGACGAGGCCGGCATTGTACGACCCACATAGAGGCGGTTGTCGATCACACCGACGAGGGCGAGCTTGGCCCCCATCTTCTTCGCCATTTCGACGGCAACCTTGAGCGCCCTGACAGACGTTTTTGAGCCATCCGTCGCCATCAGAATCTTTTTGATCATCTTTCACCTCCCTGCCTTCTGATACCGTCGATAAATTGCCGTGTTCATTCGATCGAGTCCTTCAAAACAAGGCTACAGGCCGCAGGCCACGGGAAAAGACGCAGACAAGGGATATGCCTGTAGCCTGTAGCCTGTAGCCTGTAGCCTGTAGCCTGTAGCCTGTAGCCTTCTGCCTCATCGCGTCAGCTCCGCATAGAGCCGTCGGCCGATCTCCATTCCCCGGTCGATGAAATCAGGACCGTAATGCCGCCCCGTATTGCTGCGGAAGGTGTCCCGGATCCTTCCGACCCCCTCCATCCCCTTGAGGAACCGGCCGAGCACCGCAGAGAGGGGCACGTTGCGCCTCGAAACCATGTCCCAGAGCATTTCGGAGAAGTTGTCGGGCCCCCAGCGGAATTTGTCGGCATCGTAGAGCGCATCGGAAAGCAACTGCCAGTCGGGGTGATTCAGGGGCAGAACCGGCCTGAAGGCCTCATGGTTCGTTATGGAATCGACAATTGCGGATCTCTCGCCTTCGCCGAGGTCGAAATCCAGGAGCAGCCGTGCCGCCGCCTCGGCTCCCTTCCTGGCGTGGTCCTTTTCCTCCCTCTTGATATCGTGAAGGACACCGGCCACATGGGCCAGAGCGACAAGTCTGAAAACCCGATCAGGGGCGTCAACCTGTTCACGCTCTACGAGGATGATCGCACCGGCATCGACGGCCACCTTCGTGATGTGGCTGAGCCCGTGGCCCTTCCTGTCCGGGTCGGTTCCGAGGACGTTGAGGGCCTGGACGACGAGTGGGTGATCCCGGAACGCACGGGCGGAGGTTTCCACCTCTCTTTTCTGCTCGCTGTAAAAGGAAGGCTCCCCCACTTCCCCGGTGATCCGCCGGGCAATCTCCTGTGCATGCCGGTATTGCTCCCTGAAATCCTCACTCTGCATTCTACGGATCCGGCTCCACCCTGTTTCGTCTTGAAACGAGAATAGCATGGAAAATTGGTGAAAAACAGAAGAAATCAGGCGAGGGGGCCAATCAGGGGAGCTTGACCAGTACGCGGACGAGCTGCTCCAGGTGACGCAGGGTGCTGCACTCCATGACGAGATCGCAGAGGCGCCTGTAGAGCTTCATCTCAGAGTCGCCCGTTCCCCACATGGTGGGCGTCTCGGGGTTCAGCCAGATGAGGCGGCGGCTGCGCTCGGAGATCTTCTGCAACAGTTCATCGGCCGGATCGCCGTAGTTGCTGCGGGCATCGCCCAGGATGATGACCGTCGTCTTGCCCGTGACCGCATCGAGGTGCCTGTTCGTGAAATCCCAGAAGGCGCTTCCGTAATCGGTCCTTCCCATGTGGATGTCGAGCCCTTCACCGGTCCGAAGACGCTCAACGGCCTCGGCGATGGGACAGGTTTCGAAGATGTGGCTGACCTCGAGAAGGCTCGAGCAGAAAACGAAGGAGCGGACCCGGGCGATCACCTCGTTGAGACCGTAGAGCATCAGCAGACAGAACCGGACCACCGTCGACATGGAGCGGCTCACATCGCAGAGGATCACCACGTCGGGCCGGTTCATCCTTTTTTTCTTCCAGCGCGTCTCGAAGAGAAGGCCACCGTGGTGCATGTTTGCCCGGAGGGTCTGTTTGAAATCGAGGGCACCCCGCTTCGCCCTTCGCCGCCTGCGGGAATAGCGCTCGTTCATGCGCTTCACAAGTTTGCGGATGAGGAAGTGCATGCGATCGTAATGCCGCTCTTCCAGTTCCGTGAGCCTCACGTCCCAGAGGTATCTCTCGATGATCCGCTCGGTGCTTTCCCGGGCAAAGATGTCGTACTGCTCCTCGACAAAGCGCCTCACCATGTCGATCAGGGCTTCCCTGCCCTGCTCGAGCTGCCGTGCCGTACCCTCGGCGCCGGCGCTTCCCTCGCGGTAGAGATCGGCCACGAAACGGTCCAGCTGGTCCAGTTGCAGGGCCTGGAGAATCCGTGCCGTGAACATCCCCCTCTGCGTGACGAACCGGATGGACTGCAGATCCACGGACCGGGCTGCGTCCCGGACGGCGAGCGCAACCCCGCCCAGGTCGCCCTCCATGATCATCCCGCCGATCGGCGGCATGTCCCCGGGTTGTTCTTCGTTACCGTTCTCCGGGCCGGCCGCAAAGGGGGACGGCAGGGACTGAAAAGAAAAGAACCGCTCGAAACAGGCGTCGAAGATCTCCTTCTCGGCAGCGGACTTTGCTAGGGTCGCCGCAAGGCTGCTCCTCACGATCTGCCGGTCGGCATACCCGGCGATCGCCAGGGCCTGCGCGGCGTCGATGCTCTCCGAGACCGACACGGGCACGCCTGCCCCGCGCAGGGAGACGATAAAATGGTTCAACACGCGGTCCATCAGGCCGTTTCCTTCAGGGCCTTGTCGACGAGCAGAAAGAGCTTTTCGTCAACGGCCCGGACGTCCTCCTCGAACTTGAGGAAGGTATTGAGTGTCTTCCGGGTCAGGTCCCGGTCGAGACCCTCGGCGTGCAGCAGGATCAGGGCCCGTGCCCAGTCGATGGTTTCGCTGATGGAGGGCACCTTCTTGAGCTCGAGCTTTCTCACCTCGTGGATGAACATCACCAGCTGCCTCTCCAGCAGATCGGGGATATTCGGCACGTGGTGGCGGACGATCTCCCGCTCGAGATCGGGAGCGGGGAACGGGATGAAGAGATGCAGGCAGCGCCTCTTCAACGCCTCGCTGAGCTCGCGGGTGCTGTTGCTGGTGAGAAAGACATAGGGCCTCGTTCGCGCCTTCACCGTGCCGATCTCGGGGATCGACACCTGGAAGTCGGAGAGGATCTCCAGCAGAAAGGCTTCGAACTCCTCGTCGGCCTTGTCCACCTCGTCGATGAGGAGCACGGCGCCCCGTTCTTCCTGAAGCGCCTTGAGGAGCGGCCTTGGCTCGAGAAACTGGGGAGAGAAAAAGATGTCCTCGTAGCGGTGCAGCGTTCGGATCGACTCGCCCAGGTCGCTCTCCTTGTCGATGACCTGGTCGAGTTTGTCCCGCAGCAGCTGGGAGTAGAGGAGCTGCTTTCCGTACTTCCACTCGTAGAGCGCCTTCGACTCGTCGAGCCCCTCGTAGCACTGCAGCCGGATGAGCGGCACGTCCATGAACGCAGCCGCCTTCTTCGCCAGCTCCGTCTTCCCGACACCGGCGGGCCCCTCGACGAGAACCGGCTTCTCGAGGTGAAAGGCCAGGTAGACCGTCGTCGCGATATCCGTGCTGCAGATGTAGCCGGTGCTCTTGAAGCCCTCGTTCACCTGGTCGACCGTTTCGAATTTCCCGGGTTGATCCCTCATGGTTTCTCCTTCCCGATCAGAAGTGTCTCTCCCCATTTGCGTTGGCGGGCCCGGGACGCGTGCGCCCCGAGACCGATGAGCCGGGCGATATCGTCCCCAATCCCAACCGGACCGGAAGGCGCGCCGCCTGCGGTTTTTGTGACCATGTCCCTAAGGGATTCCTGCAGTGTTTTTGCGATGAGGTGAAAGGAAACGAGCCGGTGCTCCACATCCGTGCCCCGCTGCCCGCCGTCGAGATCCACTGCGGCATCCCGTGCAATCCGCCTCGCCGCCGCGAGCAGGGCCGCAAATTCCCCGAAGCGCTCTTTCACGTCGTTTTCGATCTTTCCCTTGCTCTCCTGAATAACGCGGGCAGCCTGACTGGCCTGCCGGTCCAGCCCCCCGAGAATGGCCCCTGACAGCAGCACATCCTCAGCAACCCGGAACGGCTTCGAGAGATCTTCCCAGGCCCGGCCCCTTCGGCCGAGGATGGCGGTTTCGGGCACGGCGCATCCCTCGAGCCGTATCTCGCAGTGCGGCGACGGTCTCAGGTAACCCAGGGCCGGCATCTCACGAACGACGAGCCCGGGTGTTTCCCTCGGGACAACAAATGCCGTAAAGTTCTTTCTCCCGCCCCGTTCACCCGTCACGGCAAACAGGATGAAGAGATCGGCCATGGGGCCATTGGTGAGCCACGCCTTTTCCCCGTTGAGTACATAGGACCTTCCTTTTTTCACGGCTGTCGTGCGGATCCGCTTCGGGTCACTGCCGGCCCCCGGCTCGGAAAGGGCAATGGAGGCCGTCAATTTGCCGGCGGCCATTCCGGGCAGGATTTCTTTTTTCCGGTCGCCGTCTGCAACGCCCGCGATGAGAACCTTTCCGACAATCAAATGGACCATCCAGGAAAGGGCAAGCCCGGGTCTTCCGCCTCCCCCGACAAAGGCCTCCACGGCCGGAAGGATGTCGGAAAAACGGGCCCCATCCCCCCCGAATGCGGCAGGGATGCTCCAGCCCAGAAGGCCTCTCCTGGCCATGGTCCCCCACAGCCCCCTGGCGATCTCCAGATCCCCGGCTTCGCCTCGCTCGGAGAGGTCCAGGCCTGCAAGGCGTGCAGCCTGCATTGTCAGCCGCGAGACTCTTTCCCTGCTTCCCTGCTTCACAGCCATCACGCGCCTCCTCTCACGGGTGTGCCCCGAATCTGACGAAGAAGGATTTTAATATCTTCTTGAATGCCTCGACCTCTCGCTCCGTGAAATCCGCCTTGATCTGCTCGTTTACACGGCGGATCACGCCCTGTGCGAGATCGATCTCCTCGCGCCCCCTGTCCGTGATGAAGACATGGGAGGCCCGCCGGTCCAACCTGCCGGCGTTGCGCTGCACAAATCCCACCCGCTCGAGACGGTCGACAAGGCCCGTCAGGGTCGAGTTGTCGATGGAAAGCACCTGGGTCAGCTCCGACATGGTCTGGCCGTTCTTCTTCTTCAGGAGGAAAAGGATCGCCGATTGGGCCGGCGTGATCGTCACCCCGGCTTCGGACAGGACATTCTTGAGGTAGGTTTTCAGCTTCAACTGGGCAGTGAAGACCAGGAAGATCAGGCGGTCGTCCTTCGGCATCGGGGCATTTTCCCTCCCGGCTTTTCCCATCTTCATCCCTTCCGGGCTTTCCGGCTTTCGTCTTTATTTGGCATGCCAAATAAATGCTGTCAACATTTATTTTGCACGCCAAACACAGGGTGACGGCACCCGGCTCGGAAGGGTTGCATCGCTTCGGAATGGATCAGAGGGACTGCTTGCCGGTCATGCTCTCCAGGACCACTTCGATCACGGCTGTCCGCTGCATGGATGTTTCGTCGTACCCGACGCCGCTCCCGCCGTAGTGCGCAAGGATCACATCGAGGCCGGCCTTCTTCCCGTTTTCCTCATTGATGATCCGGGCCCTGCCGAACCCGATGACGCTCCGGTATTTCGTTGCCCACCGGCACGGCGTGTCGCCCCGCGTAATCCGGGTATCGATGTCGACTTCGATGCAGACCCTGTCATTGATTTTCAGAATTTCGATCTTCCTTCCCTCCCGGGCACAATGGAAGTAAAGGCGACCGTCCCGGTAACCATAATTCATGGGGACCACATAGGGGTATTGCCCGTCGTAAAGGCCGAGGCGGCAGACAAGTCCTTTCTCGAGGATCTCATGAATGCCCTTCTCATCGCGGATTTCTCTTTCGCTTCTCCTCATTTCACTTTCCCTTTTTGCAAATGACGGATCCGGTCATTCCGCTGCGAATGCCCGGGTCCCATCGAAAAAACAAAAGCCCACCGCGAAGTGGGCTATTGTCCTGATCTGCCGGGTCCGCTACTTCAGCCCTTCGAGAACGCCCTGGAAGAAATCGTGGTGCTCCTCCTCGTCCGCGAGGATCTTCTTGAAAAGCCGCACCGTCGTCGGGTCATCTTCTTTTCGCGCAAGTTCGATGGTCTGCTTGTAGAGTTTGATTGCCCCTTCCTCGTCCTTCATGTCCTTGATCAGCATCTCCTTGAGTGTCTTGCCGACGAAGATCGGCTCCGGTTTCGTCGTGGGGATGCCGCCGAGGTAGAACAGCCTTTCAGCGATCTCCTCTGCATGCTTCATTTCCGCAATGGCAATTTTTTTCAATTCGTCTTTTACGACGTAATGGGGAATCCCGGACCACTGGACGTGCTGCCACATGTACTGGACCGACACCTGGATTTCGCGGGCGATCCCCTTGTTCAAAAGCTCTAACAGTTTCTTACTGGCCATGGCTTTCCTCCTTCTCGTGTTGTGCTGTATTGATCTTTACGGCTGTCTTCCTGAGAATGGAACTCCCGCCCATCGGGGACGAGCGTTGACCGCACGAATCGTATTCGGCACACGCCCTCTGGATTTCCGTGTATAAAATAAAAGATCTTCTCCCTTTCGTCAACGAGAATGACCTGTCGACAGGGTCAGGGCGGAGACAAAAGAAACCCCGCTCCGTCGTGGAGCGGGGTTTCTTTTTTACCGTCATCTGGGAATGGTTACTTCTTTTTTGCCTTCGCCTTTGCCTTGGGTTTCGCTTTCGCCTTGGGCTTGGCGGCCTTCTTGGCCTTGGCGGGCTTCGCTTTCTTCTTCGGAGCGGCCTTCACTTTCTTGGCCTTGGCGGGTTTCTTCGCCTTCTTTGCGGGCTTCGCTGCCTTCTTCGCCTTTGCGGCGGCCGCTTTGCCTTTTTCCATGGGGACATCGCAGCAGACCAGCTCACCCACGGTGCTGTTGCCCCACTCGTCAACGGCGACGACCAGTCCGCACAGCTCACAAGTGAACAGCTCACCCTTCTTCGCTTTTGCCATCTTGATCTCCTCCTTGGTTGATGTGTTTCTTTCTTCTCACGATTTTCGCTTCAGGAGTACTACTCATCTATACGATTTTTTTCCGCATTTCAAGCCTTTTCTGCGTCTGCGGCCCGCCCGCGTTGCTTTCCCGTTTCCCGTTACGTTTCATCAAGCAGTCCCGCATTGCAGCTTGTGCCCGCGAATCCGCCCCCCGTGGCGGTTTGCTGACATCGTGAATTTTGTCCAACCTTGTCGTTTCATGGGCTGCACGATGAATCGTTTATTTCTTCCGCGTTCTCCCGTTTTGTCTATTGAAAAATAGTGTCGCCTGTGCGAAATTGATTTTGCCGGATTGGTGGATCCGGCGCCTACCGTTCGCAGTTTCTTTCCCATACAAACCGCCTCGGCACAATGACGCCAATGGAGAACAACATGGGCCGATTCAAAAAATGGATTATTGGCGCTGCAGTCTTTTTTATTCTCTTCACCCTCATCGGCTTCTTTGTCATCCCGCCCCTCGTGAAGCCTTACCTCCTGGAAACCCTGTCGAAGACCCTCAACCGCCAGGTGAGCCTCGCCGACATCAGCCTGAACCCTTACACGCTCACGCTGACGTTGCGGGGGTTCGAGGTCAAGGAACCGAAGAGCGACAAGACATTCATCTCCCTCGAGGAACTCCTCGTCAACCTGGACATCCGCTCGGTCTTCAAGCGGGCGCCCGTCATCGAGGAATTGATTGTCCGCAAGCCCTATGCGCACCTTGTGCGCAACAAGGACAGGTCGTATAATTTCTCCGATCTGCTTGCACTGCTGAAGGAGGACGAACCGAAGGAGGAAAAGAAAGAACCTGCGCTGTTCTCGCTCAACAACATCATCATCGAAAACGGCAGCATCGATTTCATCGACGGTCCCTTCGACACGACACACACGGTCCGGGACATGAACATCGGGATTCCCTTCATCTCCAACATCCCCGAACACATCGACACTTACGTCCAGCCCCGGTTCGCCGCGGCGATCAACGGCGACCCGTACTCGCTCGAGGGAAAAACGAAGATCTTCAAGGACACGCGCGATACGATCTTCAACATCCTCATCGAGGACCTCGACATCCCCTTCTACCTGGCCTACATCCCGCACGAATTCAATGTTTCCGTGCCGTCGGGAAAGCTCGACGTGCAGTCCATGCTGACCTTCTCCATGGCGGGCGACCAGCGCCCCGCCATTTCGGTGGCCGGAAACGCGGTACTGAGGGATTTCGTGCTGCAGGACAGGAAAAAGAATCCCGTCGCCGGGCTGAAGCGCCTGGATGTGGTCATGACGGCCGTCGAACCGCTGCAGTCAAAATTTCACTTCGCGAAAATCGCCCTCGACTCGCCCGAGTTGAACGTACGCAGGGACAAGAACGGCATCATCAACCTGTTGACCCTGATGGAGAAGAAGAAAGGTGCCGGGGAAGCCGGGACAGAGGAAAAGCCGAAGGCCAAGACGGAAGAGAAACCGCTACCCACCCTGATCCTGGATGATTTTGACCTGAAAGGCGGCAAGATCGCCTATCGGGACGAAGTTCCGCAGGAGGCGATCCATTCCCTGATCCAGGATATCCGGATCAAGGGTGAAAATATTTCCACCGTGAAGGACGTCCGTGGGAGCCTCTCGGTTTCGATGGACATCAACAAGGGCCAGGGCTCGATCGCCGTCGGCGGCCCCATCGGCTTGAACCCTCTTTCCGCCAATCTCGATGTCGACCTGAAACGTGCCCGCATCCGCCCCTTCCAGGAATACTTCACGGAGTACTTCCGCGTCAATTTCACCAGCGGCGCCGTCTCCACCAAGGGGACCCTGTCCGTGACACAGGCCCCGGGAAAAGAAGTCTCGGCCACGTATGCCGGGAATCTGCTTCTTGCCCGCGTGGCGACGGTGGACAAGATCCTGGGGGAGGATTTCATGAAGTTCAAATCGCTTTTCCTGAACAGCATGAGCCTCGGGTACAATCCCCTTTTCGTGCGGATCAAGGACATTTCGCTTGCCGATTTCTTCGTCCGCATCTCCCTGGATGAAGAAGGAAACCTGAACCTGAAAAACGTGGCCAAACCGGAAGCGGCCGGGCAGGAGGAGGCCGCCGGTCCAATCCCCGAACCGTCAAAGAAAGAGGACGAGGAGCAAACGGGGGAGAAAAAGGAATACGCGGCCGACATCCTGGCTAAGAATATCGAGATCAACCGCATCACGCTCCAGGGAGGCACCATTGAATTCGACGACCGCTACGTCAAACCCAGCTACAGGACCACTCTGACCGAGATCGGCGGCCGGGTCAACGGCGTGACCTCCATCACGACCAAGCCTGCAGACGTTGAGCTTCGAGGGAAAATGGGAAAAGTCATCCCCATCGAAATCGTCGGAAAGGTCCACCCCTTCAAGGAAAACCTCTTCGTCGATCTCAAAGCTTCGACCAAGGACTTCAATCTGAGTCCCCTGTCGCCCTACTCGGGGAAGTACATCGGCTACAAAATCCAGAAAGGCTCGCTCTCCTTCGATGTCAAATACCACATCGTCAAGAAGAGCATCGATCTGGAAAACCGGGTGCTCATCGACCAGCTCACACTGGGAGAAAAGGTGGAAAGCCCCGAGGCCACGAATCTGCCCGTGAGCCTGGCCATCACACTGCTCAAGGACCGCGAGGGGAAGATCGTCCTGGACATCCCCGTGACGGGCCAGACCGACGATCCGGAATTCAGCGTGTTCCGCATCGTCCTGCAGATCATCGTAAACCTCCTCACGAAGATCGTGACGGCCCCCTTCGCGCTGATCGGCTCCCTCTTCGGCGGGGGGGAGGAACTCGCCTACATTGAGTTCGATTACGGCTCCGACCGGGTCCCGGAGGCCGGCGTGAAGAAAATCGAGACCATCACCAAGGCGCTGAAGGAAAAGCCGGCCCTGAGCCTCGACATCGAGGGGCACGTCGATCTCGAAAGGGACCGCGAGGGGCTGAAACAGTTCCTGGTTCAGCGGAAGGTCAAGGCCCAGAAGCTCAACACCCTGATCCGCCAGGGCAAGAAGGTCCTGCCGGTCGACGAGATCACGGTCGAGTCCGAGGAATACGAGCGCTATCTGACGCTGGCCTACAAGGCGGAAAAGTTCCCCAAGCCGAAAAACATCATCGGCCTGGAGAAGGGCCTGCCCGTGCCGGAGATGGAAAAGCTCATGCTGACGAACACCGCCGTCAAGGACGACGACCTGAGGCTGCTGGCCATGAGAAGGGCCCAGAAGGTTGAAGAGCTGTTCTTGGGCGATGGGGAGATCTCGTCGGAGCGTATCTTCGTCAACGAACCGGCGACGCTGCAGCCCGAAGAGAAAAAAGAGGTGAAGCAGAGCCGCGTCGATTTCAAGTTGAAATAGCGGGGGTAGGCAGGGCCCCGGCTAAGCTTCTTCGGCGGCTTTTCGCTGCGCCCGCCTGGCCCTCACGAAGATGACGACGCCAAACAGGAGGAACAGGCCGCCCATGATGAGCTGTTTGATCTCGTCGCCGTCCATCTCGCCCTGGAGGATCTTCATCACGGCGGAGACAATAGCGACCAGTCCGTAGAAGAAAAACAGCAGCGCCGTGATGGATCCCATTCCGCCAAGTTTTCCCACGGGGAGACTCAATTTCGGCTTTCCCTCCGCCGCAGCCGGCGCGGGCTTTCCCGTTCCCGTCGGCTCGGGTCGCTGGGGCTTCCCCCGCGCCGCCTTGTCCTGCCCGGCCAGGTACCACAGGATCTGGTCCCGCTCCTCGGAAGTCTTCGCGGTCTTGAGCCTCTGAATCAGCTTCAGTCGTTCTCGTTCGTCCATGGCACGCCCCGGTTGGAGTCTTTCTAGGGTGTCTGTCTTCTTTTTCTATCTACATCATTACGGGTTGGAAGGCAATGGCCGGGTCTATCCCGTCTGTCCCGTCAGGAGCAAAGGTATCGGGTTTCGGGTCTAGGGTCTCGGGAAGAATAAAAAACGTCAACAGTCATCGCGAGGCCGAGCCTGTCGAGGGCGTGGCGATCTACGATTTCCCTCTTTTCCTGAAGCCGGAATCAGAAAACCAGAATCTCAGACGAAGATTGCCACACCTGTTAATACCCGATACCTTGGTCTTCCTCTCCCCTCGAGGGAGAGCCCTTCGACACGCTCAGGGCCGTGAGCATGCCGAACGGGACCGAGGTGAGGGGGACTGATCCCCGTACCTGTAAATAACCAATACCTTAATCTTCCTCGCCCCTCCGGGGGAGAGGATTGAGGTGAGGGGGACTGTTCTTCGTACCTTTTTCACCCTCACCCCGACCCTCTCCAACAAGAGGAAGGGGAGGCATTCACCCTCACCCTAACCCTCTCCCCTCAAGGGAGAGGGAACCTATGGGGTAACTTTCCCCTTAGGGAGAGGGAGATTATGGAAGGAATTTGCAAGAGGCTCGGCTCGCAATGACTTCTTGTTTCTATTTCCTGGTCCCGAAGCCCGAAGCCTGATTCCCGAATCCCTCTATTTCTCTTCACTCAGACACTTCATTCTCTTCCACCGGTCACGGATCACGGGTCACTTTTTTCACTTCTCCGTTTTCGACGTCACATCCGCCTTGATCCGGTTAACCGCAGCGATCATGGCATCGAAGACGTTCTCCCGGAAGTCGCCAGCCACGACGACGTACATCACGTCCTCGCCCACTTTCAGGGTTCCCTCATTGACATGAGCCAGCACCTCCACGATCCCTGGCATGGCCTTGATTTCCGCCAGGATCGCGCCCAGTCGCGTGCGGTCCACCCGGACGGTCACCTCCGACACGGGCCTGCCGTCCCGCGAGGTGGCCCTCACAACCCCATTGTGACAGAGAATCATCCCTGCCTTTTCGAAGTCCGGGTGCTTTTTTACTTTCTCAACTAGTGTTGACAGGTCCATATCGCTGCCTTTCCTCCATTTCATTCGCAGTTATTTCGTACCTTCTCACCCTCTCAACTTCTTACCCTCTGCATCTTGACTGCCGCGCCTGCCTGTGCCATGTTGTGGCCATGCGGCGGCGTAAAGGCTCATCGACACCCCGGCTGCTCGGGGAGATTCTCCCCGAGACCCTCAAAAAGAAAGCCCTTCATCTTCCCATGAAGGACCGTACCCTCATCGACGCCTGGAACCGTGCCGTGGGGCCTCAGATCGGTGCGAAGGCGCAGCCTGACAGGCTCAGGGACGATGTCCTCTACGTTCGAGTGTCCACGTCCGTATGGATGCATGAGCTCCAGTTCATGAAACAGGACATCATCTCGAAAATCAACGGGATCCTCGGCCAGACGAAGGTTGCCCGGATCCGGTACTTCATCGGCGAAGTCGAGGCCCCGCCCGCGAAACACTCCGGGCCGGAAATACGGCTTGACGCCCGCGATCTGAAGGCGGAAGAAAAGGACTACATCCGCGATACCCTCGCCGGCGTGGCCGACCGGGATCTGAAAAATATCCTGCAAAAAGCAATGACCGGGTCTATCCTGCGGCGCCGGAAAGATTCCTGAACAGCGCCTCCAGTTCTTCCGAATACCGCTCGCCTTCCTGATAGACGAACAGAGGCGGGAGGACGGACAACTCCTCGCCGCCCCCCTTCATCCCTTCCACGAGGATGAAATCCCCCCTCGACCCCGGCCTCGAATGAACCATGCGGAGCCTCTTCGGTTCCATCTTCTCCGCCCGCATTCGATGGATGGCCTCCACCATGCGCGAGCAGGGGTAGATCAGGCAGACCCGGCCTCCCGGCTCGAGCGCGCGAGAAGCGGCCCTCAGGAAATCGGTGATGGTCCCTGCGATTTCGTGCCGCGCCAGGGCCTTTTCCCTCCCGGGGTTCACTTTCCCCGATCCCCTCTTCCGGTAGGGCGGATTGAATACCGCGACATCCTGGGACCTGGCTTCCAGGAAATCGGCGGCGTTGCGGACATCGCCCGCCATGATTTGGACTCTGCCCTCCAGGCCGTTCATGGAGATGCTGCGGCCCGCCATGTCGGCCAGTTCGGCCTGGATCTCCACGCCCGTCACCCGGACCCCGGGATTCCGGAAGGCCAGCAGAAGGCTGATCACGCCGCTCCCCGCCCCGAGTTCGAGGATCCTCTCCCCCTTTTTCGGTTCAACGAAATGGGCCAGCAGGATGGAGTCTATCGTATAGCGGTACCCCTTTTTCTTCTGGAGGATGTGCAACCGCCCCCCGTAGAGGGACTCGAGAGACTCGTCATCCCGTATGAAGGAAATTTCCGCCATTGAATTCAGTTCCGCCTTCGAGGGCACTTCAAGGCCACAGGCTACAGGTCACAGGTGACAGGTAAAAGAGCAGCCAATAAGGTGTTCCTGCGGCCTGTGGCCTGTAGCCTTTTGCCTTCGATGTCAGTCGATGAGGTGCACAAACAGCCCGCTTCTGAGTTTTGGCTCGAACCAGGTGGATTTGGGGGGCATGATCATCCCCGCGTCGGCAATCTCGACAAGTTCATCAATCCCCGGGGGGTAAAGGGAAAAGGCCACGGCATACCCCCGTTGATCCACCATCCGCTCCAGTTCGTCCATCCCGCGGATCCCGCCGATGAACTTGATCCGGTCATCGGTTCGAGGGTCCTTGATGCCGAGGACGGGACCCAGGAGCTGATCCTGGAGGATCGAAACGTCCAGCTTCCCGATGAGATCCGCTTTTTCGTAAATTTCCGGTTTTGCATCGAGCCGATACCAGGTTCCCCGGAGGTACATGCCGAACTGCCGGGGCCCGGAGGGTGACCGCTTGCTGAAGCCGGGCGTGACGGCGAACGTCTCGCCGATCCGGTCCAGGAATTCCTGCCCGTTCATCCCCTGCAGATCCTTCACGACACGGTTGTAATCCAGAATCTTGAGCTGCTCGTGGGAGAAAAGTGTGGCCACGAAGGTGTTGTACTCCTCCGTCCCGCTGTGCGCCGGGTTCTTCTTTCGTCTCATCCGCGCCACTGCGGCAGCCGATGCCGCCCGGTGATGCCCGTCGGCAATGTAGAGGCTCTCTACCTTCGAGAATTCCTGCTGAAGCGCTTCGATGGTGCCGCTTGCGCTGATCACCCAGGCCGTGTGGTTCACACCGTCCGATGTGGTGAAATCGTACTCCGGGGGGCCTTTCACGATTCCGGAGAGAATCCTGTCGATCGCGTCCCGGGAGCGATAGAGCAGAAAGACGAGTCCCGTCTGGGCGCCCGCAGTTGCGATGTGATTCACCCGCTCGTTTTCCTTGTCGATGCGGGTCAACTCGTGTTTCTTGATGAGCCCCGCCTCGTACTCGGCAACGCTCACGCAGCCCACGAGCCCGTATTGCTCGCGGTGAGCCGCTTTTTGTTTGTAGACGTAAAGGCACGGCTTCTCATCCTGGAAGAGGATGCCCTCCTTCATGAAGTTTCGCAGATTTTCGCGTGCCCTGGCGAACACCCGGGGGTCATCGTCCCGGATCTCGTCCGGGACATCGATCTCGGATTTTTCCACGCGCAGGAAGTTGAGGGGGTTATCCCGGATGATCGCCCTGCCCTCTTCGCGGTCCAGGACATCGTAAGGAAACGAGGCCACTTCGCCGGCGTATTTCCTGTGCGGCCTCACGGCCCGGAACGGAACCACCAGTGCCATAGATACCTCCTGAAAGTGGTTTTTTTAGCATATCGCCCTGGACAAAGCAACAAATCGAAGGGTTTCGGTCATCGCGCCCCGGGCGGAAGGGACCCTGGTGCCCCATGCTTTTGTCTTGCGCCTTTTTGCTGTTTCGATAGAATGGCTTCCGTGGATAAACATCATTTCGACATCACCATCATCGGTGCCGGCGTCATCGGTTTGGCCGTTGCCGAAGAGCTTTCGAGGCGCTTCAAGGATGTCCTTCTCCTTGAAAAGAACGAAAGTCACGGGCAGGAGACAAGCAGTCGCAACAGCGAGGTCATCCACGCCGGGATCTACTACCCCGAGGGGTCCCTGAAGGCGTCGCTGTGCGTCGAGGGCAGGAAGCTCCTCTACGAGACCTGCGAAAAGCGGGACATTCCCTTCAGGCGGACCGGCAAGCTCATTGTCGCCACCAAACCCGAAGAAGAGGAGGCCCTCGAGGCCCTGCTCGGGAAGGCGCAGCTCAACGGCGTCGACGACCTGCTGCTTCTGAGCGGCAGGGTTGTCCATTCGCTGGAGCCGGAGGTTTTTGCGTCGGCAGGGCTCCTCTCGCCCTCCACGGGCATCATCGACTCGCACCGCCTCATGCGCGCCCTGCTGATCGGCGCATCGGACAACGGCGTCACCTCCGTGTTCCGGTCCTGCGTCACGGCCGCGCACTACGACGGTGATCGCCACGAGATCGAGATCAATGACGGGGAGAGCCGCATCGCGTCCCGGGTTGTCATCAACAGCGCGGGGCTGCAGTCGGACCGCGTGGCGGCCATGCCCGGCATCGATGTGGACCTCGAGGGGTACCGCCTGAAGCTCTGCAAGGGGGATTACTTTTCCGCATCGCCTTCGCCCCGGATCCGGCATCTCGTTTACCCGGTGCCGATGCCAAAGCATGAGGGCCTCGGCGTGCACGCCACGATCGACCTGGGCGGCCGGGTCCGCTTCGGCCCCGACGCGGAATATGTGGACGATATCGACTACCGGGTCGACGAGGGCAAGCGCGACACCTTCCTTGGATCGATCCTGACCTACCTGCCCCTCCTTGCGAAGGACTCGCTCAGCCCCGACATGTGCGGCATCCGGCCCAAGCTCCAGGGACCGGGAGAGGATATCCGGGATTTCGTCATCTCCGAGGAGAGCCGGCTGGGGCTCCCCGGCTGGGTTAACCTCGTGGGGATCGAGTCGCCGGGACTTACGGCCTGTATGGCCATTGCAAAGCACGTGTCGAATCTCGTCCAGCAAATCATGGGTTGAACCGGATGAGCGAAATCCCTGTCACGGCCCGACGCGCCCTTGAAGCCTATGGGGGAGAATCATTCTGGAGGCAGGCCCGTTCTATCCGGGCAATCGTTTCGGCTTCCGGGCTTGCCTTCGTCCTCAAGGGACAGAGGCCCTTTCATGGGATCTCCGTGGAGTGCGACGTCCGTGAACCGCTTGCCTCTTTGACGCCCGTGGATGCCGCCGGCTCGAGCGGCGTCCTGAGAGGCGGGGATGCGTTCCTGGAAAACCCGAGGGGCCGTGAGATCGGCCGCAGGGAGAACGCCCGCACCCATTTCCCCTACGGCAGGCGCCTGTTCTGGTGGGACAGCCTGGACCAGACCTATTTTGCGGGATACGCCCTATGGAACTACCTGGTGTTCCCGGCCCTTCTCCTGAGGGAAGACATCCGCTGGGAGGATTCGGGCCCGAACTGTCTGATCGCAACCTTTCCCGGCCATATCCCGACGCACAGCCCCGTGCAGGACTTCCTCTTCGACCCGTCCTCGGGCCTGCTGCGGCAGCACAACTACACCGCCGAGGTCATGGGGGCCTGGGCCAGGGCGGCCAACGTCATCGTCGAACACGGCACCTGGAACGGCATCCCCTACCCGTCGCACCGGCGCGTAACACCCCGAAAAAAAGACGGGTCCCCTTCCGGGGGGCCCGTCCTGATCGATTTAATCATCCACGACTGGGAAGTTAATCCTGCTCGACTTCCGTGAACAAAATAATCCCCCTTTTCCCCCTTGATAAGAGACTGTGTCGTAATCGGCTCTCGTCATTGCGAGCGACCGACGGGAGCGCGGCAATCTCAATCCTTTCGAAAACATCCGAGATTGCTTCAGTCGCCCTGAGCTTGTCGAACGGGATCCTTCGCAATGACATTGCGACACAGTCTCTAAAGGGGGATTGGCACGCCTATAAGTCTCGCTGCAACAACTCCGCGTACACCTTCTTGTGCAGCGGCACGGGGATGCCGAGCTCCTTGCCCGCCTTCACCATGTAGGCGATGAAGATGTCCAGCTCCGTGCGGTTGCCCCGCTCGTAGTCGAGCTGCATGGAAGTCTTCGTCGCCGGGGCGAACGCGGCGGCCTTGCCGACGGAGGACTGCACAATGTCCGCAGGGAAGTTGACGCCTTTCTTCCGGGCAACGGCCTCAACCTCGCGCATCATCCCCTCGACCATGGCCCGGTCATCCGCATTTGCAAGAACCTCACCGAAGGGCTTCCCCGTCAGCGAGGTGATTCCTGCCATGGGCCCGATGAATATATATTTCGTCCAGAGGGGGAGCAATGCATCGGCGGAAAGTTCCGCCTTGATGCCGGCCTCCTTCAGCAGGGCCTCGATGGGGCGGAATTTCTCCACGTCGGCCCGATCGGCCGGACCGAAGAAGAGCTGGCCCGTGCCGCCGACCTGCTTGACGAGGCCCGGCCCCTGGATCGCCGAGCTGATGAATACGCCGCCGTAGAGGACGGTCCCCCGGGGAAGCGCCGCCCGAAGCCGATCCGTGATGTCCACGCCGTTCAGGAGCGGCAGCACGACGGAATCGTCGGAGAGGTTACCCGCAATGGCCCTCGCGGCATCTTCGAGCCCGTAGCTCTTGGTGCAGA
This sequence comes from Syntrophaceae bacterium UBA5744, assembly GCA_002419215.1. Lineage (GTDB taxonomy): Bacteria > Desulfobacterota > Syntrophia > Syntrophales > UBA2192 > UBA2192. The sequence continues at coordinate 3,977 of DIFQ01000126.1, read as the reverse complement.
AAATCGCCAGGTCCAGCGGGCCCATCTCGAGGGGGTTGTCCGTCGCCTGCGCCGGCCTGATGGTGTACTCGCCGTCGACGGTCACGAGTCTGAGTCCGTCCCTCCGAATCGCCGCCAGGTGTGCGCCCCGGGCATTGAAAATGATCTCGTGCCTGCTCCTGCCGGTATACTTCAGGGCCAGCTTGCCGCCGTAGTAGCCTCCCACTCCCCCGATCCCGATGATCCCGATCCTCATGCCGCGCCTCCGATGTTTTCTCTGACGATCTGTTTCCTGTTGAACCGCCCAACCATGCTAAAGGACGCGAACCGGTTTTGCAAGACGAAGTTGAGCTTCTCTCCTTTTCTACTTTCGACGGCCGTAAAAAGCCCCGAGCCTGATGAAGGTCCGCTTCTTCTCGAATTCCCCGATCCGTGCGGCATTGACGATCTCCTTCAGAAAATCGATGGACTGATCATAGAGCTCGCGGTCCACGGGATAGGGGTGTCCGTCTTTGCCGCCGTGTGCGAAGCTGAACCGCGCCGGGTCCCTGAAAGAGGGCTTCGCCCCGTAGAGAAGCTCCGGAGCAACTCCCCGGGTCCGAATTCCTGGAGGATGACGAGCACGATCTCCCGTGCGAGAAGCTTCATCCGGCTGAAGAGCCAGGCAGGCGCCCTGCCGTTGTGAAGGGGGAGGTGGGTGATTCCGGTTTTCATCCCATGGCACTCCGTTGCGTCGTCGCGATCGGAAAAGCGGCCATATGACACGCCAAAGGTCAGACCGCCCGTTCGCTTTTTATCGCCTGGGAGCCCTACGGTCAAGGATGAAGTGTCGGGTAAGTGTTGGAGAAAACGGCGGGGGCCGCTCAGCGGCACCCGTCAGGGATCATCGGTTGGTTTGAGAAAGAAGTCCCAGGCTCTCGATCTCTTCGAAGAGTTTTTCCTTCCTGACCGGCTTGACGATGTAGCCGTCGCACCGGGCATTGAAGGATTCCATGATGACGTCGGCGTCGTTCATGGCCGTCGTCATGATCACCTTGACCCCCTTGTCGGGGGGGATGCCCCTCTGTTCCTCAATGGTCCGGACGGTCTTGAGCACGTCGATGCCGTTCACCTCGGGCATCATGATATCGAGAAACAGCAGGTCGTAGGGTTTTCCTTCCTTGAGGGCCGCCTCGAATGCGTCGATGGCCTCCCTGCCGTCGAAGGCCAGGTGGCAGAAACAATCGGCCTCGAGAAACTTTTTCATCAGGCGACTCCCGATGAAATCATCTTCCACGATCAAAACGCGCATCGCTTACGGTCTCCGTTCGATTTTATCGAGCAGGGGATGTGAAGCTCTCCCGCCGTGAATGTCATGCAGATTTCCTGCCAGACCCGATGTCAACTCGTGATTAAAAAACATCAATCTTTTCGATGCAATGGGATTCGTCAGTTCTTCTGACTCAAGGGATTTCGGCACGATGCCGATAAATCTTGAGAGGGAACTTCGAAGGGTGCCTCCCGTCGGTGGCAGCGAATTTGCATTTCAGAGGTCAACGGTTCCCTGGGAGAGGAGCAAGCGATGCAGACCGTTCATCCGCGATACACCCTGGCCGAGAGACTGATTCTCACGGTCTTCACGATGGTCACCTGGCCCGTCGAGCATTTTCTCGGCTGGGTTCGGCGCAAGTCTGTCGTCGATCCGGTCCCTGCGGCCGATCGACACTAGCCGACAGGTTCCCGGTGGAGCGGCGCTTCATCGTCCGCGATCTGCACCGTCATTTCAGAACCGGCAAATCAGACAACAGCATCGCAACAGGCCAAAAAACGAAAGGCGCCGGAAACCGGCGCCTTTTTCCATTTTCGCTCTTCTGCATTGGAGATGTTCTCAGGCCTTGAGCTCCGAGGTACAGTGGGGACAACGGGTGGCCTTCAGGGGGACTGTCGACAGGCAGAAGGGGCACTCCTTCGTCGTCGGCGCCGCAGGCGCTTCTTCTCGCTTCAGGGAGTTGATCTGTTTGATGAGCAGGAAGACGGCAAATGCCACGATGAGGAAGGTCACGATCGAGTTGATGAACAGGCCGTAGTTCATGGTCACCGCCGTGGCCGCCTTGGCTTCCGCCAGCGTCGCGTAGGGTCCCGGCACCTTTCCCGCCTTTAGCACAAGGAAGAAATTGGCAAAATCGACGTTGCCCATGAGAAGACCGATCACGGGCATGAGGACGTCGTCAACCAGTGATTTCACGATGGTTCCGAATGACGCGCCGATAATGATACCCACTGCCATGTCCACGACGTTGCCGCGCATGGCGAATTCCTTGAACTCCTTGAGCATAAGTCCCCTCCTTCCGGGTCGTTGATGATGCAGTCCGGCCGCATTACAATTGTGTTATTGTCTCGCTCGCGGAACTCTTTGTCAAGAATCCATTCATGATTTGTGTGTGACCCGCCCCCGCGCGAGCACATTGCTGACGAGTCCTGAATCATGGTTGGGCAACTCGCAGCCGCACCATCTTCCCTCGGCCTCTAGATGCCCGCCCGCTCCAGGAGGAGGAGCATCAGCCCCAGAAGCACACTCAACGGGACAATCACCGTCCAGTCGCCGACCTTCAGCAGCCTCGGGAGGGTCACGTCGCCGTAATAGCCCCATTTCAGGATTCCGTCCTTGAGCCGCGGGTAAAGGGCGGCAAAAATCCCCGATCCAAGGAGAATCCCGGTCAAACCGCCTGCCAGGGCGTCCAGGAATCCGTTGCCGATTGCCCCGGCGATTGTCCCCGGGCAATACCCGAGGAGGGCGAAGCCGGCCCCGAAGACGAGCCCGCCGAGGACGTTCTGGCTCCAGGAGCCCGATTTCGGATTGAGCTTCACCCATCCGAGGCGTTTCATGCAATGGACACCGATCATCCCGGTGAGGACCGCCGAGAGCATGATCTTCACCACCGTGAAATCATCGAGCAGCAGCTGCCCGATGATCACATCGTAGCGGGTTGCGCCACCCTTCTGGAGCAGAAAGCCGAACAGGATGCCGAACAGAAGTCCCTGGACAAGCTGGTATTTTCGATCCATCGCCCCTCTTCTCCCCTATGCTGCACTCCCGAAGATCAACAGGGCGGTCACGATGCCCCCGATGAAGAAGCAGCAGGCCGAAACCCAGCTCGACAGGGCAAGCTGCATCGTGCCGCTGATCCCGTGCCCGCTGGTGCAACCGCCGGCCCAACGCGACCCGAAACCGAGCAGGATGCCTCCTGCAACGGAAACACCGATGCGCGTCAGGCGATCGTCGCCGAAGGCCGCCTCCCATCTCGTTGGGATCCATTGCCAGCGGAAATCTCCGGACAGCTGGGCGGAAAGGAAGGCGCCGAAGACCATGCCCGCCACGAGCATCCACTGCCAGTCCACGACAGGGGGGATTTCCCGGTAAAAGGGCTTCGTCTCCACCTTCCTGCCGCGGAAGAGCTTCTCGATCATCCCCGCCGTTCGCGCAAAGGAGGTGGAACAGCCGATCGGATGGCCCGATATATACAGGGTCAGCCAGCTCAGCACGCCGATCCCCATGCCTGCGGCATAGGGCGACCAGGGCCATGCGGTCAGCCAGTCCATCGCAACGTTCTCCTTTCTTTTTCCCGCGCGAGCGCGCCCGATCAGGCCGCGCTCGCGAAGTACCTCGACCCGTGGGGGTTCTCGCAGACGGTGCACTGCGCGGCGTGGCCGGCTGCGCTGTATCCCGTCATCCCGCCGGCGACGTTGACGAGCTTCCGGAAGCCGTGCTGCCTGAGGATGCTTGCCGCCAGGCTCGAGCGGTTGCCGGTGCTGCAGATGACGACGGTGAGCGTTTCCGGGTCCAGCTCGGCGTGGCGCGTCCGCAGATCGGGAGCCGGGATGTTCAGGGCGCCGGGGATGTGGCTGCTCATGAATTCCCCGCGGCCGCGCACGTCCACGAGCACAATCGGAGCGCCCGCGCAGACCCGGTCGTGCAGCTCGCCCGTCGACATGAGCGGCATCGCGTCCGTCGGCAGCCC
>DIFQ01000022.1:2880-3476 GCA_002419215.1 Syntrophaceae bacterium UBA5744 | reverse complement strand
TGTTTCTGTCGCGCAAGCCCATGATGATCGTCGTCAACTGCGTCGAGGCGAGGCTCGCCGAGGCCGAGACGATCGCCTCGCAGCTGCGCGAGCAGCTGCCGGCACACATCCCCGTGGTGGCCGCCTGCGGGCAGCTGGAGGCGGAGCTGGCCGCCATGCCGCCGGAAGAGCAGGCGGAGTTCATGAACGAATACGGCATCCGGGAGTCGCTGCGCGGGCGAATCATCCGGCTCGCCTACGACACGCTGGGGCTGATTTCCTTCCTGACCGTGGGAGAGGACGAGTGCCGCGCCTGGCCCATCCGCAGAGGCATGAGCGCCCAGGAAGCGGCCGGGACCATCCACACGGACCTTTCCCGCACCTTCATCCGCGCCGAGACGGTCTCCTACGAAGACTTCATCCGGCTGGACGGTTTTGCGGGCTGCAAGAAAGCGGGCGTCTGGCGCCTCGAGGGCAAAGGCTACATCGTTCAGGACGGGGACATCATGTCCATCCGGGCAGGCAACTGAAGCAGGGGCCAGGGAAGAGCGATCGCATCGAACCCCAATGAGGATCTGTCCCGCACAGGCAGAGTGAAGCTCCCCGCCCACAGGGCG
>DIFQ01000022.1:1689-2841 GCA_002419215.1 Syntrophaceae bacterium UBA5744 | reverse complement strand
GGCCTGCGGGATGCGCCCCCGGTCAAAGGAATCTCCCATGATCGCTTTCACCGATGACTCTTCACCACATCCCGTTCCTATCTGTTGAGGATCACGGACAGGAAGCAGCAAAAAAAGCAGGGCCATTTCTGACCCTGCCAAATTGTCTATGGGTTCCCCAACATGCATTTTGGGGCATTTTTCTTATATCTTTTTTCTCACACGATTGACCGGGTTATCATAAAGCGAATTCAGAACATTCCAGTAGGGATCCTTATTCCTTACTTTGCTTCTGATGAAAATGACCTCATGCTCTTTTCGCACTCCGTAATCGATGTCCAGATACAGGCCGGCTTCGATCCAGTCAAGATCATGATTGTCGATATTGGCTTCCCGCATGAGCAGAAGTTTGTAGGTTTTCGAAAACACTTCCAGATAATACTTCTCATCAACGAACTTCAAGGTTGTCACGGTCAGCTTGCCCCGTATCCCCTCCTGAACCTCTTTTTTCGTATCGACCAATCTCAATCGTTTTTCATGCGGGTCGGACGCCCGCTTGAGATATGAGTTAAAAAGAGCGATTTTTTTTTGGTCGGTAAAGAAACTCTCTTCATTCATCATGTACACAAACCCTGCCGAGACAGCCAGGATCAAAGCTGTCGTACACTTGAGCCATTTGCCCATAGCTCTATCCCTTTCGGAATTAGACACAACTGACGCAATTGACAAACGAAATAATCGCTGCGCCTCGCGGGATCACCCTCTGCAGAGTCGATGCCCATCATGACACGGGCTGTCAGGAACACGTGCTTTTCAAGCAGACGATCCACTCTGCAACGTTTGACATCCAGGGGTATGAACCTTAAGTTGGGACTATGGACGCCTTGCGGATTCTTTTCAACATCCTCCTCTTCACTGCATCGCTCTTCGCGACGGCGCTGTTTGTGGAAAAGATCTACGCGGGGCGCTGGAAGTGGGTGGCCTTTACGATCCTGACAACCTTCGTCATCGGGTTTGCCCTGTTCCCCGGAACCCTGATCGCCGTCCTCGAGGCCCTGCCCGGCGCGCTGACACTGGCCAACGCGGCAACGCTGATTCTCGGAGGGGTCGCCGCGGGCTTTCTCGCCACGGGCGTCTGAATCGTCTTTCGTATTCTTCAGGAGGTCTTCCTGA
>DIFQ01000022.1:179-1609 GCA_002419215.1 Syntrophaceae bacterium UBA5744 | reverse complement strand
CCGAAACCTGTAGCCCGTTTTTCCGGCCACGGTTCACTGCCGCGAAGCGGCTTGTTGTGCCAAATCCCTCGACTGAGCGGGCCCGAGGATCACCACTTCGATTTCCAGATCGCTCTTGATACGCCGGGCAGCTTCCTCGGCCGCTCTTTTTTTCGAGTAGGGGCCGGCCAGGACCTGGTAGCGATCTCCCTTCTGCACCACCCGGGCCGGAATCTGCGGTCCCTGGTGGTTGAGCACGGCGGCAAGCCTCCTGGCATTTACCTCACCGATGGTCTCATCGGCGCGGACATACCACGCCCCGGCCTTGAACGGCGGGACCCGGGGCTGACCGGTCAGCCGGGCAGGCCTCTGAACCTCCACGGCGTTGGCGATCATGCCCTCGCGCCCGCCGCCCCCTTCGAGGATCGGGACGGGAATGCCCCTGGCCTGCGTCACGGTCTCCTCCACGCGATTCCAGTCCAGGCGGAGCGCTTCCTTTTTTTCGATGTCCTTGAGCCGCGCGTAGAGCTTCTTCTTCACATCGGCGGCGTTCAGTTCCTCCTGGGGGGCGTGCGCTTCCAGGTAGAGCATGCCGCCCGCACGGCCGACGAGGTAGGGCTGGTTCACCACGTAAACCGATGTCTTCACGGGCACGGCCCGGTAGAGCTTCTCCACGTCCTCCGGGTAGAGCCGGATGCACCCATTTGTCGCCCGCAGCCCGATGCTGTAAGGCTTGTTGGTCCCGTGGATCACATAGCTCGTGCGGCTCAGGTACAGCGCATACTCCCCGAGCGGGTTGTCGGGGCCCGGCGGGACCTCGGCGGGCAGCGGGTCACCCCTCTGCGCATGGTCCCTGCGGATCGAGGCGGGAACGTACCACGTAGGCCGGACGGTCTTTCGCTCCACGAACATGGCGCCCATGGGGGTGGAGCGCCCCTCCTCGCCTATGCCGACGGGATAGGTCAGAACCGGCCGGTTCTTCCCGCCGTAGTGAAACAGCCGCATGGAGGCAAGGTTGATCACGATGCCCTGCCGGGGGGCGTCGGGCAGGACGAACATCAGGGGCAACAGCACGCGGCTGCCGTTCCCGGGCGCCCAGACGTCCACATCCGGGTTGGCCGCGTTGATGGATTCATGGCCGAGACCGAAGTGCCTTGCAATGTCCGGCAGGGCATCGCCGTCCTGAACGCGAACCACGGCCAGCCGGCCCATGACCTGATCGCCTTTCGCGGCGGGGAAGGCGTGCTGTTCGATGGCCCGTTCCGGCCGGGCCGGCTCGGCCCGAGAGAGTCTCATCTTCGGAGGCGCAGCACAGGCATGAAGGAAAAATCCCAGCAGGACGATGACAATCAGGCGCAGACAGATGGTTGAGAAAGCAGACATAAGGGTTTCGAACACTCCTTTCCCGCCGATGACCTTTCCGGTCACCGGACCACGTTGAACGAGATCAG
>DIFQ01000022.1:0-161 GCA_002419215.1 Syntrophaceae bacterium UBA5744 | reverse complement strand
CGCGATGAACAGTGCCTCCGAAATCTTCCCGAAACCGGCCGACTGTTTCTGGAATCGCATCGAGCCATAGGCAAAGATGCAGGATCCGAGAAACAGGGAAAGCGACAAAAGGGCGAATTCATCGGCAAGAGTTTTTTCGGCATGGCCCATGGCCCCGATGA
>DIFQ01000106.1:5493-9186 GCA_002419215.1 Syntrophaceae bacterium UBA5744 | reverse complement strand
TGGGTCGAGCTGTTTCTTAGGAGCCGAGCACCTGTTCTGAGCCTGTCGTAGTAGCGCGAGGTGTGGCAATCTTCGTTTGAGATTTGGATTTCGGGATTTCAGCTTAAGGATAAGAAAAAGAGGGAAATCGTAGATCGCCACGCCCTCGACAGGCTCGGCCTCGCGATGACCATTTTTGCTGATGGTACACCCTGTGCCCGATACCCGAAGCCCGAATACCGCGCGAAGCGCCTTCACCCGATGCCCTGCGCCTTGGTCGGGATCGGGGCGATCACGTAATCTTCGCTGAAGCGGATGGCCATCCCGCCGTCCCTGCGGCGCATAACGGTCCCGAGCATTCGGATGCGCGCGTTTCGCGGGTTCTTGAGTTTATGCCGGCTCTCGTAGGTAAGACGCAGTTCGAGCCGCACTTTCGTGCCTTCCGCAAGGTTGGCCTCCGTGCGGAAATATGCGCCGCCTGCGGATACGTTCACCGTCTTGAGGGTAATTTTTCTCTTGGCGGCTGTTCTCGCCAGGGTCTCGACTATGGCCGGGACGACGAGATCGTAGCGCTCGTATTTCCTTCTCTCAACCATCAGGGTCCACTCTCGGTGTCTTCTATGGGTGCAGTCTATCGCGCGGGGGGGGAAAATCAACCCGCAAAAAAGTATGAATTTGTCTAAGAAAATATTATGAGAAAAAACGGTCAAAGTAATCTTTCAAGGATTAGGCGCAAAGGGTGCAAAACGAGAAAGGATTCCAATTTACGCGCACTTGTGCTACTGTTTCCGCGCTGCGAGTTATAGACAGCAGAGACCAACGTTACCAGAGTGACCAATGTTACGGAATCTCGGGATCAGGGTGTGGAGAGTACATTGCCGCGGAGGGGCAGTGGAAAAGTGCAGGAAGTGAATAAAAAGAGGGATTCCGGATTCCGGCTTCAGGCTTCAGGTAAGAAGAGCCAACAGCAGACAGCCGACAGCCCTCAGCCAAAAGCGAAAAGTCAACGATGAATCCTCACTGTAGGCTGTCGACTGTAGACTGTAGGCTTCGGGACGTCGCCACGGCGGCGGACCGGATGGAGTCATTGCGAGCGAAGCGCGGCAATCTTCGTTATTTCATTCTGAATCGTTGATTACCACGCCTCACGCGGTTCGGCTCGTAATGACCCATTTTTGAGCTGTTTCTTAGGAACCGAGCCTCTGAGGAAGTGAAAGAAGTGCGTGAGTGCGGAAGTGCCTGAGTGAGAAAAGACAAGTGTCTGAGTGCCTGAGTGTCTAAGTGAAGATATATAACAAAGCGGTCATTGCGAACCGAGCCGCGCGAGGTGTGGCAATCTTCGTTTGAGATTTGGATTTCGGGATTTCAGCTTAAGGATAAGAAAAAGAGGGAAATCGTAGATCGCCACGTCCTCGACAGGCTCGGCCTCGCGATGACCATTTTTATTGATGTTACACCCTGTGCCCGATACCCGAGGCCCGGATCCCGCTGCGAAGCAGCTGGGTTGCTTCGTCACGAAAATTCACCCTCACCTCAATCCTCTCCCCTCAAGGGAGAGGAAGACCAAGGTAAAGGTTTTCACAGGTTCCTCGCAATGACGAAATCAACGAAACAAACGAAAAGAACGAGTATCTTCCCTGGACCCGAAACCCGATACCCGGATCCCGCTGCGAATCAGCTGGTTTGCCTCGTCGCGGAATACCCCTCACACCAACCCTCTCCCTCCAGGGGCGAGGGAGTACATCTTAACACACTGGTTACCGGTCACCGGTCACCGGTCACTGCCGCTAGGCGGCGCACGGAGGCGTGATGAAGGTTGACGTCAAAAAGGGCAGTCCAGTCGCATTTCGAGGCGAGGCGATCGTGGTCTCTCATTTCGAAGATTCCCGGAAGCTCCAGGGAGCGGCGCTTCAACTGGATAGCAGCTCCGGCGGGTGTCTGGGCGAGGTGCTCAAAACCGGGGACTTCACCGGAAAGCACGCCCAGGTCTCCGTGATCTACACTCGGGGCGCCCTGCCGGTGAGAAGAATCTTGCTGCTGGGACTCGGAAAGAGGAAAGACTTCGATCCGGAGAAGCTGCGAAGGGCCTTCTCGAAGGCTGCCCGGACAATCCGCGAGCTGGGCATCCCCGCGTTTTCAGCCTCCCTGGCTTCGCTGGACGGGCCCCGCAACCTGGAAGACCTGACGGAAGCGGCCGTGGAGGGTGTGCTTCTCGGGCTCTATCAGTTCACGAACTTCAAGACGGCCGATAAAAAAGAAGAGCGAAAGGTCCGGACTTTCACGCTGCTGGCGGCAGGCGACCGTGAGGCCCGCCGGATGAAGGCTGCGGCACAGAGGGCCGATATCGTCTCCAAGGCCGTCTGGTACGCCAGGGATCTCGTATCGACCCCATCCAACGAAATGACGCCCACCGACATGGCCCGCAGGGCAAAAGACGCCGCGGCATCGAGGAAGGTCCGGCTGACCGTTCTCGACAACGCAAGGATGGAAAAACTGGGGATGCATGCGCTTCTCTCCGTGGCCCGGGGCAGCATGGAGCCTGCCCGGTTCATCATTCTCGAATACGATGGGGGCAAGCGGGGAGAGAGACCTTACGTCATCGTCGGGAAGGGAATCACCTTCGACAGCGGCGGGATCTCCCTGAAACCGCCCGACAAGATGGAGGAGATGAAGGCCGATATGTCGGGCGGGGCGGCCGTGTTCGCCGTGATCAAGGCCGCGGCCGAGCTGAAGCTCCCGCTCAACCTGGTGGGGCTCGTCCCCGCCACGGAGAACCTCCCGGGCGGGCGTGCCTACAAGCCCGGCGATGTGCTGCGCTCCATGTCCGGAAAGACGATCGAGGTGATCAGCACCGATGCCGAGGGGCGGCTCATCCTGGCTGATGCCCTGACCTACGCGGGGCGATTCAAGCCAAAGGCCATCATCGACATGGCCACCCTGACGGGCGCCTGCATCATCGCGCTCGGCGACGATGTCATCGGCATGATGGGGACCGACGACGGCCTGAAAAACGACCTGCGCCGAGCCGCCGTGGAGACCGGAGAAAAGCTCTGGGAGCTTCCGATCTGGGATGATTACGCCGAGCTCATCAAGAGCGACGTGGCCGACATGAAGAACACAGGCGGACGGGCCGGCGGGGCCATCACGGCCGCCGTTTTCCTGGGCAAGTTCGCAGGAGATGCCCCCTGGGTGCACCTGGACATCGCGGGGCCGGCCTGGCTGAGCAAGGAAAGGCACTACATCCCCCGGGGCGCCTCGGCGGTGGGCGTACGCCTCATGGTGCGTTTCCTGCGGGACAGGGCCACGCAGAAGAAGTGAAAGAAGTGTCTAAGTGTCTGAGTGTCTGAGTGAAAAAAGACAATGGCTTGTGGCTAGTGGCTAGTGAAAAAGACAGTGTCTACGTGTAGAAGTGTCTAAGTGCTTGAGTGAAGAGAAAAGAGGGCTTCGGGATTCCGGCTTCGGGCTTCGGGACCAGAAAATATAAACAAGAAGTCATTGCGAGCGAAGCGCGGCAATCTTCGTTATTTCATTCTGAATCGTTGATTACCACGCCTCACGCGGTTCGGCTCGTAATGACCCATTTTTGAGCTGTTTCTTAGGAGCCGAGCCTCTAGAGACCTTTTCAATAGTCTCCCTCTCCCTATGGGAGACTCTGTCCTTAATCTCCCTCTCCCTTGAGGGGAGAGGGTCGGGGTGAGGGTGAATGATCCCTTT
>DIFQ01000106.1:0-5402 GCA_002419215.1 Syntrophaceae bacterium UBA5744 | reverse complement strand
CTCTCCCCCGGAGGGGCGAGGAAGATCAAGGTATAGGGTATTAGCAGGTGTGGCAATCTTCGTTTGAGATTTGGATTTTCTAATTCCGGCTTCAGGAAAAGAAAAAAGGGAAGTCGTAGAACGCCACGCCCTCGACAGGCTCGGCCTCGCGATGACCATTTTTGTTGATGTTACACCCTGAACTCTGGACCCTGTTTTATGCCTCCGATCCTGCAGATAGAAAACCTCAACACCCATTTCGAAACGGCCCGGGGCACCGTGCGGGCCGTCGATGGCGTGGACCTTCGCCTCAACGAGGGCGACACTCTCGGCATTGCCGGCGAGTCGGGCTGCGGCAAGACGGTCCTTGCCCTGTCCATCATGCGACTGATCCCCAGCCCGCCCGGACGCATCGTCTCGGGCCGGGTCCTCTTCGAGGGCACGGACCTCCTGGGGCTTACGGACGAAGAGATGCGCCGAATCCGCGGGAAGAGCATTTCCATGATTTTCCAGGAACCCATGACGTCGCTCAACCCCGTCTTCCGAATCGGCGACCAGATCGCCGAAGCCCTCGAGCTGCACGAGGGGTTGACGGCCCGCGATGCCGGGGACCGCGCCGTGGAGATGCTGCGCCTCGTCGGGATCCCGGCCCCGGAAATGCGGGCCCGCGAATACCCTCACCAGATGAGCGGCGGGATGCGGCAGCGCGTGATGATTGCCATGGCCATGTCGTGCAGGCCCAGGCTGATGCTTGCCGACGAGCCCACAACGGCCCTCGACGTCACGATCCAGGCGCAGATCCTCGACCTGATCCTGGGGCTCAAGCGGGAGGTGGGCACATCGGTCATCCTGATCACGCACGACCTCGGGGTCATCGCCGAGGCGGCCCAGCATGCCGCCATCATGTACACGGGGTGGGTCGTCGAGCAGGGGCCCGTGGCGGCCATCTTTTCCTCACCGCTGCACCCATACACGGTGGGGCTCATGAACTCCATCCCCCGGATCGGCTCGGGGCATTCCGGCGACCGCTACCTCAACGTCATCCCCGGGACGATCCCGAATTTGCTGGAGCTTCCTTCGGGATGCAAGTTCAGGGACCGCTGCCCGCGGGTCATGCCCATCTGCGCGGAAAAAGTCCCGCAGCTGCTCGAGCATACGCCGGGGCATTACGTCAGGTGCTGGCTGTGGGTGTGAGGCCTTCGGCCTCAGTGACCAGTGGCCAGTGAATAGGAAGAAGCCAACAGCCGACAGCCGACAGCCGACAGAAGGGAAGAATTCGGAAGTGCCTGAGAGAGAAAATAAGGGCTTTGGGAATCAGGCTTCGGGACCAGAAAATAGAAAAAGAGTCATTGCGAACCGAGCCTATAGAGCTCACTTCCTTAATCTCCCTCTCCCTTGAGGGGAGAGGGTCGGGGTGAGGGTGAATGATCCCTTTCCTCTAGCCAGAGAGGGTTGGGGTGAGGGTGGAAAAGGTACGAAGTACAGTCCCCCTCACCTCAATCCTCTCCCCCGGAGGGGCGAGGAAGATTAAGGTATTGGTTATTTACAGGTACGGGGATCAGTCCCCCTCACNNCTCTCCCCCGGAGGGGCGAGGAAGATCAAGGTATAGGGTATTAACAGGTGTGGCAATCTTCGTCTGAGATACGGATTCAGGAAGTTCGGCTTCAGGATAAGCAGAAGAGGGAAATCGTAGATCACCACGCCCTCGACAGGCTCGGCCTCGCGATGACCATTTTTGTTGATGTTACACCCTGTGCCCGATACCCGAGGCCCGGATCCCGCTGCGAAGCAGCTGGATTGCTTCGTCACGAAAATTCACCCTCACCTCAATCCTCTCCCCTCAAGGGAGAGGAAGACCAAGGTAAAGGTTTTCACAGGTTCCTCGCAATGACGAAACAGACCAAATAGACGAAATAGACCAGATAGACGGAATAGACTGGATAAACTGGATAGACCATCATGTCAGACGTCCTGGTTGACATCCGCGGTGTGCGGAAATATTTTCCCATGAAGGGCGGCCCTCTCGGCGGAAAGCAAGCCGTTGTGAAAGCCGTCGACGGGGTGGACCTCCAGGTGCATCGGGGGGAGACGCTCGGTCTCGTGGGGGAAAGCGGCTGCGGCAAGACGACCCTCGGGCGGCTCATCGTCAGGCTGGAAAACCCCACGGCGGGTGAGATTCTCGTCAACGGGGAAAACATCCTGGGGCACAGCGGCGAAAAGCTCAAAGCGTTCCGGCGCGAGGTCCAGATGATCTTCCAGGACCCCTACTCGTCGCTCAACCCCCGCAGGAGCGCCGGGAGCACCATCGGCGAGCCCCTTCTCATCCACGGCGTGACCTATGGGGAGAATCGGGCGGAGGACGTGGCCCGGCTCATGGAGAAGGTCGGGCTCACGCGCGAGCAGATGGACCGATACCCCCACGAATTCAGCGGCGGCCAGCGGCAGCGCATCGGCATTGCCCGGGCATTGGCCCTGAGGCCGAAACTGATCATCGCCGACGAACCCGTATCGGCCCTGGATGTCTCGATACAGGCCCAGATCCTGAACCTGCTGCGGAGCCTCCAGGAGGAATTCGCGCTGACCTACCTGTTCATCTCCCACGACCTCAGTGTCGTCGAGCACATGAGTAACCGCGTGGCCGTCATGTACCTGGGGAAGATCGTGGAGCTTGCCGCAAGCGGCGATCTCTACAACAGGCCGTTGCACCCCTACACGCAGGTTCTCATTTCGGCCATCCCCGTTGCCGACCCGGGCCGAAAAAAGCCGGTCATTGCGGCAGGAGGGGATGTCCCGAGCCCCATCAACCCGCCTGCGGGCTGTGCCTTTCATCCCCGCTGCCCCCGCTGCATGGATTCCTGCAAAGTCTCAGCGCCCTCCCTCACCGAGGTGGACAAGGGCCACTTCGTCGCCTGCCACCTCTGCGACTGATCATTTCTTGCTTTTCCCGAAATCGGTATCACATTATAATAATTTCAGTGTGTCATGAAGGGGGATTCTCCATGGCTTGCCCGAGGTCCATTCTGCCGATCCTGGCGGCGTTGGCGATCCTGGTCGGGGGATGCGCGACCGGGACCGTCTACCTTCAGATGAATCAGCTTCCCACCGATCAAACCCTGGACAGCAGCCTCGGGGCGGAACCATTCAACGCCGTGCGGTTCGTGACGGTCGGCCCCACCACCAGCCAGAACATCGGTTACTTTCTTTTCAGGGACCGGACGGAAGTGACCATGACCCCCGGCGTGCCGCTCGAGCGCCTTGACGGGAAGATGTCCATGCGGGAGACCGTCGACGACTACTTCGGTCAGTCGAAATCCCGGGACAACAAACGGATCAGCCCCCCCATCATCCGGGAGGTGCTCAAAGGCGGGGATGTCGTCGGCTATTCCGTGGCGGACATGAACATGGGGGTCAGCGTCTGGGATCGACCGGGAGAAGGCGATGCGTCGAAGATCAGTCTCGAACTTGTGTTCGAACCGGCGGAGAGCGCCAAGAAATCCCGTTCCGTCTTTGCCCCGTGCCGGTGAGACAACACGGGTAAAAATCCGGTGAAAGGAATTCCGCATGAAACGACCCCAAAGATATCATGCATCCCGATGGGCAGCCGCAGCAATGATCCTTGCCGCTGCGCTTGCCCTGGGGGCCTGCGCTGCCGGGAATCTCCTGACATGGAACGCGGTGGACGTCGCCGCCTTGATGAGGAGCGATGCGGGCAAGCAGAAGTTCAACGTGGTCCGTTTTCAAACCTACGGGCCGGTGGCCGAGCAGATTTTCGGCTACTTCCTCTACAGGGACGGCATCGAGGTGATTACCGGCGGCGGGACCCCTGTGGTGAACGTGGGCAAGCTGACGCTTGCCGAAGTGGCGGCCGATTACAACAGTGTCCGAAAATCCTTGATGTACTCTTCCGGAAGCGGCCTGATCGTGCGGGAGATCGTGCGCAGGGATTTTGTTGTCGGCTACACGATAGCCGACGTCAAACTTGACGTGGACCTCTGGGACATCACCCCCGGAGGAAAAGAATCGGGAGCCGTTCTTCAACTGGTCTACGGTGACGCGAGGGAAAAGCGTGACGGGGGAACCTACCGCGGCAGTTCCCTCTCGGGCGATTAGCGTCAAGCCGTTTCGGCAGCCTGTTCGGGCAACTCGGACAAGAAAGGAACAGACCTATGAAATTGCAATCGAAAGCAAGAATGGCGGGCACGTTTGTTGGGATCCTTTGTATCTTCCTTGCCGCCGGCTGCGCGTCCACGGGTTCCTACCTGAAGTGGAAGCAGATCGACACGACTGCCTTCCTGGGGAGCGATCCCGGAAAGCAGGCCTACAACGCCATCCGGTTCCAGACGTTCGGGCCCAATGCCGAGCAGCTCTTCGGTTACTTCCTGTACAAGGACGGCATCGAGGTCGTGACGGGCGAGGGGATCCCCGTGACGAGAATGGGCAGGAAGACCCTCGACGAGATCACGTCCGATTACTACGGGGTGAGAAAAGCCAGGATGGAGACGAGCGGGAGCAACCTCATCCTGCGGGAGGTTTATCGCCGGGACGCCGTTGTGGGCTACACGGCAAGCGACCTCAAAATCGACGTGCAGATCTGGGACCTCACACAGGGCGACGGCCCCGCGGTGCTGCGTCTCGTGTACAGGGACCTCCGGAAAGAGACGGAACCCTTCGACATGCGGATGCACAGGAACCGGTAGAATCGGCGGGAAAGAAGTCACGGGGGTTTTCAGCCGGCTCTGCGGGGCGGAAAGGAGTGTTTTATGAAGAAGTTTCATGGGTACAAGCTGCGCGCAGCACTGCCCATTCTGCTCGTGCTTCTGGCGGCCGGGTGCATCATGACCCCCGGGGTCTATTTGAAGTGGAGCCAGGTCGACACCGCCGCCATGATGAAAAGCAGTGCGGGAACGCAGAAACTCAACACGGTCCGCTTCGAAACGTACGGGCCCGACGCCGAGCAGCTCTTCGGTTACTTCCTGTACAAGGACGGCATCAAGGTCATCACCGGGGAGGGCATCCCGCAGAAACGGCTCGGGAAACTTGCCATCGGTGAGGTGATGGAAGATCACGCCAGGGCCGCCAGGGCGAGGCAGTTCACGAGCGGAAGCAGCCTCATCGTCCGCGAGATTTTCAGGGGCGATCAAGTCGTCGGGTACACGGCGAACGACACGAACATGGACGTCGGCATCTGGGACATCACGACGGACAAGGATGCAAAAGTGGTCCTCCGGCTCGTCTACAGGGACCTCAGGAAAAACGATGGGGGCGATAGAAGCCGAAACATGAACCCGGCGGGCAACTAGCAGTGGAAGAAGTGGGAGAAGGAAAAAGAGGGTATCGGGCTTCCGGCTTCGGGAAAGAAAATAGAAAAAGAGTCATTGCGAACCGAGCCTATAGAGCTCACTTCCTTAATCTCCCTCTCCCT
>DIFQ01000084.1:6124-7687 GCA_002419215.1 Syntrophaceae bacterium UBA5744 | reverse complement strand
ACCCAGAGCATCAGCAAGGAATACAACAAGAAGCGCATTATCGACGTCGGCAAGGGGATCGTAGGGAAGGTGGCCTCGGAGAACCAGCCCGCCATCGTTCACGACGTCAGGGTGAGGGACGACTACCTCTACCCCGAGATGGCCCGCAAGGAGGGTCTCGTCTCGCTTCTCTCGGTGCCCCTGGCTGTAAAGGGCAGGGTCATCGGGGTCATCAACTGCTACACCTCCCGGCCCCACGATTTCACGGAGCCGGAGGTTACAGTCCTCACGACGATCGCCAACCAGGCCGCCATTGCCATCGAGAACACGGAGCTGCTTGTCCGCAGCCGGGTCATCCAGGAGGAACTCGAGTCGCGCAAGCTCGTCGAGAGAGCAAAGGACATCCTGGCGGCCGAGAGCGGTACGGGCGGCGACGAAGCCTACCGGAAGATGCAGCAGATGAGCATGAACATGCGGCGGCCCATGCGCCAGATCGCCGAGGCGATCATCATCTCCCGGGGCGTCGACGCAGGCTCCTGAAGCAGGCCCGCCACCGCGGTCACGAAACCGGCATGCCCGAACTTCCCGCCTTCCCGGGGGCTCTCCCGGGAGAGGATGCGCCTGCCGTCACGAGGCGGCATAGCAGATCAGTTTCTGGTTGACCACATCCGACACCAGCCGCAGATCCTTTTCCCTGACATCGTAGACCCGGACGACCTCTGCGTAACGACCCTCTTGCGGCAGCAGGTCGAGCAGCCGGTTCGGCAGGCTCTCCAGCCAGCCGGTGTTGAAGAACACTTTTTCCTTCTCCGGGTAGATGGCCATGTAAAAAATGTCCGTTTCGACCAGGTCCTGGAAGAAATGCGTTCCGAAGGAGAGGTCCGGGATGAGGCTTCCGTCCCGGTAGGCAATTTCCGCGATGACCGCGATCTTGCTGATCTCCGAAAACGTCACGGGCACCCCCATGGCCGGCGTGGTCGTGCCCCAGCGCCCGGGCCCGAACACCGCCGTCGGCATGTCCTCCCGCCGCTCGATCAGCTTGTTCAGACGACCCACGAGACGGGCGACGTCGTACTTTTCCGAAAGGGTCAGCTTCGTGTATCCCTTCGGATCGATGTAGATGATGCGGGCAAGGGACTGGGAGATGCTGCCTCCCATGAAGTTCCCCTCCTGCCGGATAAAGACCCTCTTCTTGGGAATCCTCTCCGGGATCTCGGCCTGGGCTTTCTGCCCCTTCGTCTGGAACGGGCGGCACTGCAGAAGATTGATCTGAAGGCGTCCCTCGGCGTTGAAGTTTGCGGTGAACTCGATGTCGATCGGATATTGGTAGACCTCCTCGAGGTCCTTGAGCATCCGGGACATGATGGACGTAAAATCCGTCCCGGAAAGCAGCTCGTCGAAAGTCAGGATCCAGACGTCCTCCCCGGCGTGGCCCGTCGAACGCATCTGCTCCGAGGTTTCTTCGTCCCGCACGCCGATCAGGTCGAGCCGGGCCTCGACCCCTTCATGAATGACCTGCATCAGGGACAGGGAGTGAAACCGGTTGTCATCGAGATTCAGGAGGTCCACGTCGTGTTGCGAGAA